>DFUX01000028.1 GCA_002379855.1 Cloacimonetes bacterium UBA4175
AGATCCTGTCATCCGCGTTCCATTAACCCTCTCCACCACCTTTTGATGATTGTTTGAATGCCGGGCAGGCTTGGGGAATGGCGAAAACAAAGGCAAAAAAATGGCTCCGGAAGAGGGATTCGAACCCCCGGCCTAGTGGTTAACAGCCACCCGCTCTACCGCTGAGCTATTCCGGAACTCAATAATAAAAGCCACTTTTTCTTATGTGATATTTCTGTCAATGAAAATCAGCCGGGGCATTCAAGATCAAATCCAGACAGAACGCAAGCCGGATTTCCTGTCTCCCACAAAAAAAGGCCTGGCAAAAACCAGGCCATTATGCAAGTAGCTGATATAACGTTTACTTGTTCGGATTGCCGAAAGGATTGTGCAGTTTGCGAACCTTCGGGAATTTGGAGGTGCCGTAGAGGTCGCGCATGGCGTTGGAAATGCTAACCACGGCGCTGTTGGCAAACTCGCTCACGATGCCTTCATAGACATAGATGGTGCCATCTTCCGGAGCGGAGGGCAAGGTAACAGCATTTGCCGGGAAGGTGTAGGAACGGGCGGTGGGGAGCACAACCTTATCGTACATGTCGTAATCCAATCCGCCATTACCCCATACTTCCAGTTCGCATATCTGCATGCTGGCATTGTAGGGCATGGTCCAGGAGATGTCGAACGGGGCGGTGATATCGGGATTCTGCGGAGAAACCAGATCGCCGGGGGTGGCCGTGATCGGCACGGTACCGTTGAATTTCACTTCGCCGTTACGTTTGAAAACAACAGTCATCTCTGTGGCATTGGCAGGAACCGGGATGGAGACGACATCTGTCTCCACCACTCCGTCGTTCACAGACAGGCCATAAGACACGTTATTAACAGTCAGGGTGAAGGTGTCGCTGGTGGTGACATCGTCCGGTCCCCAATCTTCAAAGTTAAAGATCAGTTGCTGGGTGGTGCCGTCGCTGTATGCTTTGCTGACCAGAATACCCCATTCCCTGGATTCCATATAATCCACATAGTCATCACCATCGGTGAAGCTGACGCGGATTCTGTATTCCCCGGTGGCGATAGCGCTGGGGGCGTAGTCGGAATAGTAGCCGATGGCTTTGATGGTGGTGTTGCTATTCACCAGAATCGGCTCGGTGTAAAGGGTGGAGGTGGTGTCAGGCGTGGTGCCGTCAAGGGTATAATAGATTTCCGCATCTCTTGTGGCGCAATTGATGGCCACAGTCTGAGGGGTGTCGTAGATACCGGGTTCCGGTGTGAAGGTTGGTGTGGCAACCACTCCGGGTTCGGTGGGATCGTCCTCACAGCCAAACATAAGAGCCATTGTCAACAGGACAGTTAGCGCCAGAAGCAGTCTGGCGGTAAAACCGAAGTGCTTTTTGAGTTGTTCCATTTAGGATCTCCTTTCTCTCATTTTTTACTAAATTCACTTCATAATCTTATACTGCGCTACCTTGAAAATAATGCAGTTTTTTTTCATGAATCGAGGGAGGACACAGCCGCAAGGTTCCGTCTATGCCTCTCTCTGAGCAACTTTTAGACTAAATAATGATGTTATAGAATTCTGTCAACCAATTTCTGGTTGCCTCGCAAAAGATACCCTTCAATTGAGCAAAGGCATCCCGGTCAACCCTGCCGCTCCATTCGTCCATAAAGGTTTTTTTGAATTCGACCGCCAGGCAGATGAGACTGTCCGGATAGTTCAGATTCAGCCAACGGGAGAGATGCCCGCCGGTAAACTTGACGTCCAGACGGCAATCCAGAGCTTTGCCCAGGTAGCTTTGCCCATCCAAAAGCTCCCTCAGTGCCTGCGCGGCAGGATAGTGGTGTTGCCGCAGGTTGCTGCGCCCGATGATGATGTCCGGGTTGGCGTCCTGGGGGTCAGGCTCCGCCAGGGGGCCGCCCCGCCGGTGGTTGTAGCTGTGCAAGTCCAACACCACCAGGAAGGGATGCCGCGCGAGCAGCCTTTCCACGTGATAGCGGAGCAGCTTGTACCAGGAGGCATAATCCTCCCTCAAGCTTGCCAGCAGATCATCCGCCAGGGGACGGGAGCGCACGGGCAAACCCCAGCAATCAGCGGGTTCCAGATATACCGCCTTTTCCAAAGGCCTGTTGAGGTCGATCGCGAAACGCGAGGTTTTCAGGATGATGTGATTGGGGAACAGGGCAGCCATTTCGCCGGTATGGGGGTCTTCCTCCCGCAGCCGGTCAGCTTCACTGACACCGCAGTTGGCCAGCAGTTCGGCAGGCATGAAGTGGCCGTTGTGGATGGCCGTCGCCAGCACCGGGACGGAGTCGTCCCCAAAGGAAGAAACCGAGATCAGCAGGTCCCGGTCAGGCATATTTTTCCAGATAGGCGGAGGCTGTCTCGCGGGCAAGATTGCGTATCCTGCCAATGTAGGCAGCCCTTTCGGTGACGCTGATCACGCCCCGGGCATCCAGCAGGTTAAAGTTGTGGGAGCAGCGCAGCAGATTGTCGTAAGCCGGATAGACGAGGGCCTTGGCGAGCAGTTCGCGGCACTCCTTTTCATAGTTCTGGAACAGGCTGAAGAGCAGGCCGGTGTCCGCCGCCGAGAAGTTGTATTCCGAATACTCGACCTCTTTGGCAAAAAAGAGCTCTTCATAGAGGGTGCTGTCGTTCCACTTCAACTGGCGGTAATCATCAATATCCTGGATATACATGGCCAGGCGTTCCAGCCCGTAGGTCAGTTCCACGCTCACCGGAAAGGTGTCGATGCCCGCCACCTGCTGGAAATAGGTAAACTGGCTGATCTCCATGCCGTCCAGCCACACCTCCCAGCCCAGTCCCCAGGCTCCCAGCGTGGGCGATTCCCAGTCGTCCTCCACAAAACGGATGTCGTGCTTTTCGATCTCTATGCCGATGGCTTGCAAGCTTTTCAGATACAGGTTTTGGATGTTTTCCGGGCTTGGCTTGATCAATACCTGAAATTGGTAGTAGTGCTGCAGGCGGTTGGGGTTTTCGCCATAACGCCCGTCCTTGGGCCTTCGGCAGGGTTGCGGGTAGGCAATGGATACGGGTTTGGGGCCGAGCGCGCCGAAAAAGGTGCCCGGATGGAAGGTTCCGGCACCCATCTCAACGTCGTAAGGCTGGATCAGATTGCAGCCCTGAGCTGCCCAATAGTTCTGCAAAGTGAGGATAATGTCCTGAAAGTTCATTTTTCCTTTCCCAGAAGTTTGCGGCACTGCGTTCTCATCTCCAGAAGCTGGCCGCGCAGCTCCCGCAGATTCTCTTGCAACTCGGTTGACAGGACTTCGTCCCGAGCCTGAGGCTGTGTTGCCTGGGGCAAGGTTTCCCCGCGCCGTGCCGCGGCACGTTCCGCCTTCAGTTTCTGGCGGGCTCCCGCGATCGTAAAGCGCTGGTTGTGTAGCATATCCTGTATCTTTTTCAGCAGCAGGATGTTGTCTTCCGAATACTTGCGAATCCGCCCCTCCTGCTTGCGTGGCTTGAGAAAGCTGAACTCGCTCTCCCAATAGCGGATTACGTAAGGTTTTACGCCCAGGATGTTGCTTACTTCGCCGATGGTGTAATAATGCTTTTTCACAGGCGCCTCACAGGTCTTCTGAAAAGGGCAAAGACGACCAGGACAAGGGCCAGAATGACGAAAAAGAGAGGATAGCGGTAGATTCTGCGGATGAGGGGGATGTCCTGACAGGTGTAAAGCGGGGCGGTGATGCCGGTCACTTCAAAGAGCTTCGTCTTGGCCAGATAGCGTCCTTTGGGATCCATGATCAGCGAGATGCCGGTGTTTGCACTGCGATAGATCTGGATTCTGTTTTCCACAGCCCGGAAGCGCGCCATGACCGCATGCAGCCAGGGGCCGTAGGAGGTGCCAAACCAGGCGTCGTTGGTGATGTTGACCAGGTAATCGCATTTTACGATATCTGCAGAATCACTGGCGGCGGGGATGGCCATGCGGTGGAAAATCTCCGGGAAAGCCAGTTCATAGCAGATGGAGGGGGAAAAGTGCCTGCCATCACTCTCATAGTAAGCCAGTTTCTCCCCAAATTCCCAGTTGGCCTGGCCAAACTGCACTTTCCACATGAAGGGGAAAAGGTCCAGCCACAGCATCCGCTCGCCTATGGGAACCAATATGTTCTTGTAATACAGCTCGTTATAGAATCTGTCCTGCCTGAAAAGAGAAGCGGCGTTATATGAAAGCTCGTTGTTCACATGCTCCGGTGGAGCGGGAACAAAGTCCGGGAAACCGGTGAAGATATCCACTCCGGTGGTGTCCAGGATAGCACGCAGATCGCGTTGCGCCTGTGGCACCCGCATCAGGTAGTTGGTGATGGCGCCCTCGGGATAGATCACCAGGCGGGCAGAATCAGCCGCGGCTTCCAGGGTCAAATCCTGTAAAATTTGCATGGTCTTGCCGTATTGCTCGGGAACCCACTTCACGTCCTGGTCGATGGAGGGCTGGATCACGTGGACGCGGGCGTCGTGTTCCTCGAGTTGGCGGTACTTGAGCCAGTACGCGCCATAACCAAGCCAGGCTGCCATGATCAGCAGGATCAGGGCCAGCGCCCCCCTTCCTCCACGCAGCACGCCGGGGCGCCGGTTGGACACCTCGTCCGCGCGCCGCGCTTTTCTTTGGCTGGAAGGCAGCAAGCTGTTCAGGAGTATGTTGATCACGAGGATGAGGAAGGACAAGCCCACCACGCCGCCAAGGTCTGCCATCTGGATCAGGATGTTATAGTCGGCGAGCGAATAGGCCAGATTAAACCAGGGGAAACGGGTCTCGCCAAAGTTTTGCACCCATTCAAAGGTGAGCAGCAGCGAGATGAAGCCCGCGTAACGCCAGACGGGGAGAGAGCGGAAAATGCGGTTGATGGCCAGGAAAAGCAGGTAATAGACCAGGGTATAGAGCAGCACCATGCCGATCAAGCCGGGCAAGGTGACAAGCGCGAACCAATAGAAGACCATCAGCACATACACCAGGGACATAATGAAGCCCATCAGCAGCAGTTGGCGGGATTTTTCAACTCCCCGCTCAAATACTTGCAGCAACGGAATCCAGGCGATGAACACCAGCCATCCCAGATGCAGGGGCAGACGCGACACCGCCAGTAGCAGCGCGCTCAAAAAAGTCAGCAACAGATCGTTACGGCGCAAGCTCACCTCCCACATGCAGCAGTTCCACCAGTTGTAAAAGTTTTCCATCGGACAGGCTGACCACGGAGGAGTCTATCCGCATCAGCGCCGACGGTTTGGCAGCCCAGCCGGGATCGATGTCCGCGATCCTGACCGGGTTATTGAAAGAGTCGAATGCCACCTGTCCTTCCAAAGCCTCTTTGAACTGCCCCAACAGATAGAAGACGCAGGTGCGGTCCAGACGCTGGCTGTACACCCACAGGTATTCCTGATTGCAGGCGAGGCTGGAAGGTTGTTCCACCACAAAGCGGCCAAAGCGGTATTGCTCCGTCATGTCAAACTGGGAAAGGCAGACAATCTCGGAACTGGCGGCGTCATACACATAGAAATTGCCTTCCGTGTTACCGCAAAACAGCTCGGGCTGGATGAGCCTGTTAAGCTTCAACTCACTGAGCAGCCTGCCTTCCGGGGTAAACTTGCGCATGACCTTGAGGGCGGAATCCAAAGCCAGTAAAGACCCGTCCTGATCCACCCCGATGTCGCTCAGACGCTGAAAGCTCGTTCTGTCAAAGCCCAAGCCGCCAAGAGTGTTCACCCGTTTGCCATCCCGGTAAAAGCATATTTCCTGGCTCGCTTTGCCAAAGGTGTAAACCAGCCTGCCGCCCATCGAACTCACCGCCTTGTCCGCGTTGGCCTCCAGGGTCATCGGCTCCAGCTTCCTGAATCCGCCGATCCTTTTGTAGGCGCGGAATCTGGTGCCGGAACAAGCCCCGAGGGCCAGGGCGGCAACGATGGCCAAGCAATAGATTACACGCGGCAAAGCTCTCATACAAATCCCCCACTCAGCTTTTGAGGTGAATGTCCCTCAGCTTGCCCTGGATGCTGGTTCTGCTGCCAAAGCGGTTGTACTCCAGGGTATAGGCGATGTCGATCAGGCTGTTTTTCTTCAACAGCGGCAGATAGTCACCCATATTGTAGCCGATCAAATCGAGCACCACGCCGTCCTTGACCACCTTCAGCTTGAGGTGGTTGCGCCCCACGTTGTAGGGATAGCTGGCCACGCACACATCCCGGGTCAGCAGCACTGGACGGTTGTTGTCCGGGCCGAACGGCGCGAACCGCTCGATCCATTCCATCAGGATGTCGTTGATGTCATAGAGTTCCAGTTCAAAGTTCACAAACAGCGGGGTGCGGATTTGTTCCAGTTGCAGGTGTTCGGACACATAGCGCGTCAGTTCGTTCTCGAAGCGGTCGATGTATTCCTGATAGATGGTGAAACCGACCGCGTATTTGTGCCCGCCGAAGCTGTGCAGGTTGTCCCCCGCAGCCCTCAACGCCGCGAAGAGGTCAAAATCCTCCACACTGCGTCCCGAACCGCTGCCAAAACCTTCCTTGAACGAGATCATGACCACCGGACGGTAATACTTTTCCACCAGTTTGGAAGCCACGATCCCGATCACTCCCGGATGCCAGTCGTCCGATGAGATCACCAGGCAGGACGCGGCATTGATGTCTTTATACTTCTTTTCGATGATGTCGCAGGCCTCGTGGAAGGTTTTCTGGTCTTCCTGCTGGCGCAGCGAGTTTTGCCTTTCGATGATCTCTGCCAGTTCATTGCTCTGCACCTCGTCCCGCGAGATCAGCAGCTCCACCGCCACCGAGGCCGAGCCCATCCTGCCCGCGGCATTGATCCGGGGCGCGATGCCAAAAACGATGTCCGTGGTATCCAGTGTTTTTTGATCCATGCCGGAGATCGAAATCAGGGCGTTCAGCCCCAGGTTTTTCTTTGCTATCAGGTGTTGCAGCCCGATGGAGGCAAAGACCCTGTTTTCATCGGTGAGCGACACGATGTCCGCGATTGTCCCCACCGCCACCAGATCCATGTATTTCAGGGTGTTTTCGGCGCTGGTGATGCTCAGGCGTTCATACACCGCCATCAGCAGCTTGTAGGCGACTCCAACTCCTGCCAGATGGGGGAAAGGATAGGGGCTGCCCGGCAGTTTGGGATTGATGATCGCCGCCGCTTTAGGCAGTTCCTCCTTGGGATTGTGGTGGTCTGTGATAATGATTTCCATGCCCATGGCGTTGATGGCTTCGATCTCTTCCAGGGCATTCACGCCGCAATCCACGCTGATTATCAGGGTGGTTCCGTTGGCCTTGATTTGATCCAGGCTGCTCAGCGAGAGCCCGTAACCATCGATCATCCGGTGCGGGATGTAGAAATCGATGTCCGCGCCAACCCTCTTCAATCCCAGATAGAGCAAAGTGGTGGCTGTGGTGCCGTCCACGTCATAATCGCCATAGATGGTGATCTTTTCCCCTCCGCTGATGGCCGCCAGTATCCGTTGCACGGCCTTTTCCATATCCGGAAAGAGGAATGGGTCGTGCTGCTGCGACAACTGGGGATGGAAAAAGTCCGTGACCTGGTCCACTGTTTTCAGATTTTTCCGGTACAGCAATTCCGCTATAATTTCGGGACACTTCAGCTCACCCGCGAGGCTTTCCACCTGCTGCTTGTCTTCCGGAGTCAAAGGCTCCGGCAGCACCCATTGTTTTTCCATTCGTCACCTGTTAATTAAAGTATCTATTCATATATCTGCCATGCAAATAGAGCCTGATTGCTCAAGCTCCGGATCACATTCTCCGCTCATAAACATTCATTTCTTGATAGTTCTACATGACCTATTACCATCTATCCCAGCCGCCAAATCCTGTAAAGTTAAATTTAGCTTCCCCGTGCAAACCTGTTGAAAAATACTCACATCCGCAGACCGGATTCCCGGGCCAAGCGGTTCACGCAGATATACGCGGATAAAAGGCGCGGATTGCCGCGGATTGGTATAATGGGATTGTTTCAGGGCTGGTGTGGGTTTGGAGTTCAAGCCGGCAAGATAGCTTGCATGAATTTCACAAATCCCAAAGCCGGCTTGGACTCCAAACATTCCTTAAAAGACTGGATCCCGGCTCAAACCACCCCACCAAACCGCTGCGCGCTTTGGCGAGGACCCCGGTAGGCCGGGATGACACAGCTTTTGGGTCTGGTGGGACATATTTCGGTGTCGGGTAGTTATCCCTAAACGGCGCTATGGCAAGCGCCGCTACTTAGTACTGGCGGTCGCTGAACCGCCTTGTTTCACCATTTCACCTTTCCACCTTTCCACCTTCAAAGATCCTGTTATCCGCGATCTATAATCCTTTTCACCATAAACGAAATAGAACGCAAGCAAATTAGTATCACATTCACCAATAACAACAGCAACCTTTCCGATAATCCTTCATAGCTCCGTCCCTTGCTGCTACTGGCTTTGGTGCAATCATCCTTAGGTCATCCTTATAAATTATAAGG
>DFUX01000083.1 GCA_002379855.1 Cloacimonetes bacterium UBA4175
GATGACTGCCGGAAGACCCCTGTCTGGGAGGGTGATGCAAATGAGGCCAACCTCCCCCTATAATATATAGGTGCTACGATAAGTGGAAAGGAAATAGAACGCAGATAACAGGATCGACAGGATCTGCAGGATATAGTCTGAAATAGACCATTGGTGAAAAGGTGCGGGAGGCTAATCCCGCACCTATGATTTTGACCTTGCTCCGGTCTTTATTCAATGACGATTTCTTTCTGGGGGCTCGGCTCTTTCTTGGGAATGACCAGACGCAGCACGCCGTCCTCCATCTTGGCAGAGATCTTTGCGAGGTCGGAGTTTTCCGGCAAGAGCAGGTTTCTGCGGTAGCTGCCGCTATATCTCTCACAACGGTAGACGGTTCCTTTCTGCTCTTCCTTTTTATCCTCGCACTTGGCTTCCAGCAAGAGCTGATTGTCGTGTACCGAAATCTTCACGTTTTCCTTGCGGAATCCCGGCAGATTGGCCAGAATCTCGAATTCCTTCTCGTGCTCAACTATATCCAAAGCCATGGAACGGAAACTGTCATCCCCGCCCTCTTCTTCGAACGTGCGGTTGAAGAAGTCATCGAAAAAGCTGAGCATGTTTCCCATGGGTCTCAGTTCGTTTAGTTTGCGATAAGGTATAATCTTCATTTTTAACCTCCTAAAGATTTGTTTCTACCAATATAATAAGCGGGATCGGGAAAAAGACAAAAAGAAAATTAGCAGTCCAAGCTCTGAACTGCTAATTTCTTAAATTCCTGTCTCTGCGATTGCGATATTTACTTCAGAAGCAGCATCTTACGCGTCTTGCTGAAACCGCCTCCACTCAGCTTGTAATGGTAGATTCCACTCGCCACATCGCGGCCTTGCTCATCTTTGCCATCCCAGACCAGCTTCAGTTCCCTTCCGCCGGGGATTCCTTTGTAGAGGGTGCGCACCAGTTGGCCTTTCAGGTTGAAGATCCGCAGTTCCGCCGGGGCAGAGGGGTCTTTAAGGCTGAAAGTGATGGTGGTGCTGGGATTGAAGGGATTGGGATAGTTTTGCTCCAGCCGGTCTCGCGGAGGCAAAACCCCGGGATCGTCCACCGCCGTGCCTTGCATGGTGGTGAAGCGCCGGATGGGTGAGAACAGGCTGCTGCCGGCAACGTTGGAGGAGCTGACCCTCCAGAAATAGTTGGTATTATAATTGAGACTGCTCACAGTCACGGAAGTTCCGCCGATGCCCTGAATGTAGTGATCCACGCTGGCAAACCAGGGGTCGCGGGTAACTTGGATGGCATAGCTGTCTGCCAGGGATTGGGGTTCCCAGTTGAAAGTGATCTCCAGGGGCAAGCCGGTGGCCAGATCGCTCGGAAAGACCAATTGCGGCGGAGCTGGCAAATCCGTGATATTGCCCGTCGTGAAGCTCATGGTCTGGCAGAAGGGGCCAATCCCCAACTCCGAGATGCTGCACACTCTCCAATAGTAGTTTTGATAGGGCTGCAACTCACTCAATTGATATGAGGATGTCGGATGATCCATGATGTTGACCAGATAGCTGTCGAAATCCTGATTGTCGGACACCTGGAACTGGTAACCTGTTACCCCCGCCACGCCTGTCCACCTCAGCAAAGGATTGGTGGGGACGCCGGTGGCGCCGTTTTCAGGCCAGGTTCCCTCGGGAACTGCCACCTCGCTGAGGATGGTGAAGGGATAGACGTTGCTGTCGCTGTGCCCGTTGGAGTTCAGGGTTACCCGGATGTGCGCCTGGGTGGTGTTAAGTATGGGAATATTGGTCCAGACATGCGAACCATTGGGAGAACCGGTGGAGGTTAGCACAGTCCACTGATTGCCTCCATCCAGCGAGTACTCCACCGTCACTGACCCCGTGGTGGCCTTGGACTTCCAGGAGATGGACTTGTTCGAGCCGGAAAACCAGGTCTCGCCGCCGTGGGGTTGGGTTAGTTGGATATCGGAAATCTTTACCTTGAAGGTGATGGTCTCCCCCGCCTCGCCCACGTCATACAGATTCAGCCCTCCCGGGGCGTTATTGCTCATGAAACCGTTCGGAGAGGTGGCCTCGCTCAGCTCAGTGCGGCCGCTCTGGGCTGAGAAACCAGCCTGGCCGAGCATGCCGTTGGTAGTGGTGTTGACGCCATAGGGGCGATAGATATAAAGCTCATCGGGCGGGCCGCTGGCGTTTCCGCTCTCGCTCACATCCAGCCGATAGACCAGCAAGCCATAACCCGGGATGTTGTGGTCATAGTTGGCTGAGGCCTTGCGGTATTCCAGCAGGTAGTATTCCCCGTTGCGCCAGGAGGGGACGCGGTAAATGTTGTTGGTTGCAGAACTTGCCACAGGCGACAGGGTGTAGGTTCCCGACTGGGTGATCTCCGGAACTTCGGTCAGCCACTGGCCGTAGCGGTATTTCATCCAGACACTCATGTGCTGGGGCGGATTCTGGTCGGAGCACATCAGGTCCCAGGCTCCGATGGGGTCGATCGTGTTGTCGTTGTAGCGATACAAATCCGGGGCTCCCAGACTGTGGAACATCTCATGCGAAAGCACTCCCGCGCCGGAGGCAAGAGTGGAGGTCTCTATCTGGAAGTTAAAGTCCCACACCCGCTTGCCGTTGATCATCGCGTTCACTGTATAGAGCACCCAACGATGCGGCCAGAGCAGTTCCGCCCAGCCATCCGTGCCGCCTCTGATGATAAAGCAGGTATTGTCCACATAACCGTCGTTATCCCCGTCGATCACCATTGAGGCCGGAATCTGCGGAGCGATCGCGGTCACCGCCCTCAGGAGCAACTGATGCTCACGCTCGGTGCGCTGCCCGTCTCCGCTGTAGCCCTGTGGGTTGGTCACGCTGTAAGGACGGAAATAGTTGCGTTCATAGCTGTCTGTATAACTGATGATTACGTCACCGTCGGGAATGGGATAGAAGAAGGAATCCACATTCAACTGATTGTAGGAAGCTTCATTAAAAAAGCGTTTCATGGAGTTGCCGTTGGGATTATTGAATATCTCCTCATAGACGGAGAGCGGCGAAGTAAACTCTGTGTCGTCGGCAAATTTGATAAAGACCACCAGATTGTTGAACTGTCCGGTGTGGGGCGATTTGGCGTTGCTGTAATCTCGCATGCTTGAGTAGCGGTCATACTTTTGCCTGATCAGGTTTTGGCTCAGGTTGATGCTTGGCCGCAGGCCCCTTTGCCCGGGTGAGGAGCTGCCCGCCACCAAATCCGTGGGAGCCACGCCCTCGCCATCCTGGCGGGCATAGACATACCAACCCTCGTCGTTTTGCACGATGGTGTAGTTCTGGGAATCGTGAAGCCAGTTGTGAAATTCATCTCCGCTGGCAAAAATGTCCACTTCGCTGCCATCCGGCTGGGTGATCCTCACCGGCGTAAAACTGAGCGGCGCGGCAACCAGAGCCGCAGCGGTCAGCAGAAGCAGGCAGGACGCAAGTTTCTTCATGAGTTTCATAGGTCCTCGAGCAATTACTCTATCTTATTTATTATCTTTAAGTAACAAGGGTGGATAAACCCGCTTGGCATAATAGCTTCATTTACAACATACAATTAATGTTCCAATTTGACAACTACTATTCATCACTTCCTTAACCCCAATCCGCACTCATCTGCGACTTTTATCCGCGTTTATCTGCGTGAACCGCTTGACCCGGGATCCAGTCTTTTGAGACTCCCCACACCCTGATGTCCCAGCGTCAGCCCATTGATGTCCGGGCGAAAGACAGTCCGGCGATTGCCCGGCGTTCAATCAGCGATCAGTGGGCGATGTGCGTATGAGGGGCGTGCGTGAACCTCAATTTTGCCCTCATTTGCAGGGGATGCTTTTCCGTGTGTCTTCCTTAGGTCAACCTTAACTTTTATAAGGAATACCTAAGGATGATTAGCTAAAGTGTTGATGCCTCGAATGATAGCGATATCATACCGATTCAGTACCAGGAAGGGGAGCAACGCGCTAACACAATGAAACGGGGAAAAATATGGCTTTTTTTGGCAGCAGCGAAGCAATTTGTGTTGACGAATTTGCCAATTCCCCACATTATGGTTTTAAATATGAAAAATGGCAGTGAGCCCGGACTTGCCTCCAGAGCGAGGCATCTGGAAAAATCCGGAGGAGCGCCGAAACAAAGGAGCAAGGATATGCTGCAAGGTTCTTATGTGGCTTTGGTTACGCCTTTCAAGAACGGTGGGATAGATTATTCCGCTTTGGAAAAACTGATCGAGTTTCAGATCGAAAACGGCACGGATGGAATTGTGCTGCTGGGAACCACGGGAGAAAGCGCCGCCATCGCTTCGGACGAGCGGGAAGCGCTGCTGCGTTTTGCCATCCGGCGCATCAACAACCGGGTGCCGGTGGTGGTGGGAACAGGAACCAACAACCTCTCCCAGACCATATCCATGACCAAAAGCGCCAGGGAACTGGGCGCGGATTACGCCCTGATATTGGTGCCCTACTATATCAAGCCCACCCAGCAGGGGATATTCGAGTTTTTCCGCGAAGTGGAATCCCGCACCGACATCCCGATAATCATGTATAACATCCTGGGACGAGCGGGAGTGAACATGACCGCCGCCACGACAGTGCGCATCGCCAAGGCCTGCAAGAGGGTCGTGGCTATCAAGGAAGCATCCAACATGATAGTTCAGGCCGCCGAGATCGTGCGTGACGCCCCCGAAGGCTTTGTGTGCATGAGTGGCGAAGACGGGATCAACATGCCCCTGATGGCCTGCGGTTTCAAGGGCACAATCTCCGTGACCGCCAACATCCTGCCCCGCCTGATGCACGAACATATCCAGACCTGCCTGCAGGGAGACTATGCCAAAGCCCTGAAACAGCATCAGGAACTGATCAAGATCAACCAATACCTCTTCATCGAGACCAATCCCATCCCGGTGAAGGAGGCTCTGCACATGATGGGCATGCTGGAGCTGGAGTTCCGTCTGCCGATGTGCCCTCTGCAGGATGCCAACCGCGAGATACTGCGCGGAGTTTTGAAAGAATACAATTTAATATAGTTCAGGAGTTTAGAGAATGACAAAGCAAGCCGTAACACATGGCTTCATCCGGAAAAGCAGCCGGGAGATCAAAGAGATAAAGACCGTCGCCACGGTTTATGAACATGAAAAGAGCGGCGCGCAGTTACTGCATCTGGCCTGCGACGACAGCAACAAAGTGTTTTGCATGGCTTTCAAGACCATCCCCGAAGACGACACCGGATGCCCGCACATCCTGGAACACTCGGTGCTCAACGGTTCCAAAAACTTCCCGGGAAAGTCCACCTTCATGGAGCTGATCAAGGGCTCCATGCACACCTTCATCAATGCCATGACCGCCTCGGACATGACCATGTATCCGGTGGGCAGCACCAACGACAAGGATTTCCTGAACCTCACCCGGGTTTACCTGGACGCGGTGCTCTTCCCCAAGATCTACGAGCAGCCTAATATCCTGCACCAGGAAGGCTGGCACTATGAACTGAACTCCCCGGATGACGAACTGAAGGTGAGAGGCGTGGTCTATAACGAGATGAAGGGAGCTTTTTCCTCGGTGGACACCATCATCTTCCGGCATTGCCAGCAAGCGCAGTTTCCGGACACCCCCTACGGCTTTGAAAGCGGAGGAGACCCGGATGCCATCCTCCAGTTGGATTACGACAAGTTCATCGCCTTCCACCAAAAGTATTACCATCCCTCCAACTCCAAAATCGTCATCTATGGCGACATGGAGCTGGACGCGACGCTGGAACTGATCGACAAAGACTATCTGTCGCATTTTGAAAGGAGCGCCGACCTGGCGGAAATGCCTCCGCAAAAGCCCTTTGCCAGGCAAATCAAGCTGGAAAAGGAGTATCCGGCGGATGAACACAAGGATATCGCCGACCAATACCACCTGAGCCTGAACTATAGCTACGGACAGATCACCGATCCTTACACGGCCGACGCCCTGAGCGTTTTGGCGGAACTGCTGATGACCTCTCCCGCTTCCCCCCTCAAACAGAAGATCATGGCTTCCGGCCTGGCGGCGGACTCCTTCTGCTATCCCAGCGTGGACATCCTGCAACCGACCCTGATCTTTATCTTTAAGCAGTTGCGCAAGGAAAACATCGAGGCGCTGGTGAAGCTGGTCAATGACGAACTGAAGCGCATTGTCAGGGAAGGATTCGACAAGAGCCTGATCGAGGCTGTTCTGAACAAAAGGGAGTTCTTCCTGCGGGAAGCTCAGATGCAGAGATTCCCCAAAGGCCTTTACTATATTTGGACTTCCCTGCCCCTGTGGATGCACGGTGGAGACCCCTGCGACGCCCTCAGCTTTGAACCACAGCTCAAAGAACTGCGCAAGGGGCTGACGGAACCCTATTTTGAGAACCTGATCGACACCGTCCTGCTCAACAACCGCCATAGCAGCCAGATAACCTTTGTGCCCGTGCCCGGGCTCTTGGGTGTGAAGGAGCAGGAACTGCGCGACAAACTGGCAGCCCGCAAAGCGAAAATGAGCAAGGATGAGATAGACGGCCTGGTGGAATTTAACCGGCAGTTCGCCGCCTGGCAGCAGGAAGAGGTGAGCGCCGAAGACCTGGCAAGAATCCCTAAACTCGACCTGGCAGACATCAATCCCCAATCCGATTCCTATCCGCTGGAACTTGACCGGAAGGAAGATTACTGCCTGCTCAGGCATCCCGTGAACACCAACGGCATCGTGTATCTGAAGGCCTATGTGGACTTGCGCCAGGCTGCTGAAGAGGACTTCTCCTGGCTCTCGCTCTATTCCTATCTGGTAGGCAAAATGGACAGCGCCGGCCACAGCTACGCGGAACTATCCAATCTGATCGACACCCACACCGGCGGGATCAGCCTCGCGCTGCGCTTTCTGAGCAATTACCAGGATCCGGATGAGATTCTGACCCGTTTCGTGATCTCCGGCAAAGCCGTGGCAGGCAAGGTTGAAACTTTGGCTGAACTGGCTGCCGAGTTCGCCTGCCGGCCTGTGTTTGAGGACGGAGAGCGGCTCTGTTCGGTGATTCGCGAACTCAAGACCAGGATGGAAATGCAGCTTGGCCGGGGCGGCGTCAGCGTGGCCATCACCAGGATGTTCGCGCCTTTCAGCCAACTCCACCGCTTTCAGGATCAGGCCAATGGCATGGCCTATTACCATTTCCTCTGCGACCTGGAAAAGAGGTTGCAGAACGATCTGCCCGGCGTGCGGAAAAACCTGGAGCGGGTGAGAGACAACTATTTCAACCGGCAGAACCTCGTGCTCAGCCTCACCGCTGCGGAAGAGGAAATCACCTCCGCCTCCGCCTGCCTTAGCCCGCTCACCGGAGCCTTCTCCACCCAAGCCTGCGAAGCGGCCAAAATCCCCTTCCAGGAACAAAACATCCGGGAAGGCATCCTGGCGCCGGTGCAAATCCAGTTCTGCGTGCAAGGGGGCAACTTCTTCCGCAAGGGATACTCCTATTCCGGCAAGATGGCGGTGATGAACAACATCCTCAGCAACGAGTTCCTGCACCGCGAGATCAGGGAAAAAGGCGGCGCTTACGGCGCCTGGTCAAATATTGGCATGACCGGATATTTGTCCTTCGTTTCCTATATGGATCCCAACCTCAAGCAGACCCTGGACGTTTACGCCGGAGTGCCGGAGTATCTGAGGAACTTCACTTGCAGCAAGCGGGAACTGGACAAATACATCATCGGCGTGATCTCCTCGCTCGATTATCCCCTTACCCCGGAGGAAATTGGCGCGCAGAGTGATACAGACCATCTCACCGGCTTCACGCAACAAGACCGCCAGCAGGTACGTGACGAAGCGCTCTCCACCCAGGTGGAGGACATCCGCTCCTATGCCGGCATGGTGGAAGATGTCATCGCCGCAAAGCACTACTGTGTGTTCGGTAACGAAGACAAGGTGAAGGAAAACGGGAAACTGTTCGACATCCTGACCCCCCTCTACAAATAAAGCCATGAAACAAAAGGACAAGAGACGGCAGCGGCCAGCATCACACACGAGGCTGAGGAACATCAGTCTGCCCGATCTTGACGTCCTGGACGATGTGCGGGAGAGAACGGAATTCAAAACCCGCCGCACCGCCCTGAAGCAGCACGACTCCTTCAAGGTGGACGCCGAGCTGGTTCCGGGTAGGATTCTGGAGATCAAGAGCAATTACCTTTACATCGTGGAGGCGGGAAACGAGACCCATACAGCCACCCTTTCCGGCAGGCTCAGGCAGTTCCTCTATTCCAGCCGCACCCTTTCCGCGGTGGGAGACAGGGTGGAACTGGACACATCGGTCTCGCCGGACTATCGGATAGAGAACATCCTGCCCCGCAAAAACACCCTCTCCCGCTACAGCCAGGGCAGTTTCCAAAAAGAGATAATCCTGGCCGCCAATATCGACCAGGTGGTGGTCACCGCCTCCTGGCTCATGCCCATGCTCAAGCCGGGCCTGATCGACCGCTATCTCTGCATCGCGAACCTGCAGGGCTTGGGCGCGGTGGTGGTGATCAACAAGATCGACCTCTGCGAAGACAGGAGCGAACTGGACGAATTGCTGTCCTACTACCGGGATTGCGGTTATCAAACGTTTTGCACCTCAACGCTCAGCGGCGAGGGCATGCCGGAGCTCAGGGAAGCCCTCAAAGGCAAGGACAGCGTATTCTCCGGGCAGTCCGGAACAGGCAAAAGTTCCCTCATCAACTGGCTGGAGCCGGGGCTTGACCTCGACACCGCCGAGGTGAGCGACTTCAATGAAAAAGGGAAACACACCACCTCGCAGTCAATATTGATCCCCTGGAGCTTCGGCGGCCACATCCTGGATACCCCCGGCATCAAGACAATCAACCTGCACAGCGATGCGAAGCCCATGCTTCCCAAGATCTTCCCCGGTTTTTCCCAGCTGGCTGAACGCTGCCGCTTCCGCGACTGCACCCACAGCCACGAGGAGGACTGCTCGGTGCTGGATGCCTTGGAAGCCGGCAATATCCCTCCCGACCGCTACGAATCGTATCTGCGCATCATGGATTCACTCTGACAATGAAACACTTCGCCATCCATATCAATCCCGCTTTTTCTGACCAACCCGGCATCTTTGCGCTGCTGGAAAAGCTGGCGGAAGAATACGATATAATATTTTACGGACTGCAGGAACAGCGTAACATCCTGCCCGACTTCATCCGCGTGTTCTCGCTGGAGTGGAAGCCTTTGCCCCAGATAGACTGCGTGCTGGTCTTTGGCGGGGATGGCACCATCCTGCGGGCCAAAAAGCTGGCTCTGCAGACCAAGGCCCCCATCCTGGGCATCAATCTGGGCTATCTGGGCTTCCTTTCCGAGACCACCCTCACCGAGCTCAAGGCCTCCATCCGCGACCTGCTCAACTGCAAATACAAGCTGCTCAACCGCATGCTCATCAGTTGCCATTTGAAGCGGGAGGGAAAGATAATCTATCACAACCTCGCCCTGAACGATGCCGTGATCTACAAGGCGGAAACGCCCCGCCTCATCCACGTTCGCATCTTCAACGGCGGGCGCTTTGTCTTCGACACCCGCTGCGATGGTGTGATCGCCAGCACCCCCACGGGCTCCACGGCTTATTCGCTATCCGCCGGAGGCCCCCTGCTTTCCCCCGAGATGCAGGCCATCATCCTCAGCCCCATCAACCCTCACCTGCTCAGCATCCGGCCGATGGTCTTCCCCGCCCGCGACCGCATCCTGATGAAGGTCTATGGCCTCGGCGAGCCCGCCTGGCTGCAGGTGGACGGCGTGAACTGCGTGCGCATCCAGGAAAACGACGAGGTGCTGATCACCGCCAGCCGGCAGGTAGTCCCCTTCATCAAGCTTTCCAACCGCACTTTCTACCAGATTCTGCGCAAGAAGCTGCACCTGGGCAAATAGATGCTGAACGAGATTTACATCCGCAATTACCTCTTCGTGCCGGAGCAACGGCTGAAGTTCGGCCCGGGAATGACCGTATTGAGCGGCGAAACCGGGGCGGGAAAATCCATCCTGGTCGGCTCGATCTCCCTCATCTTTGGCGAAACGCCCTCCCCGCCGGAAGCTTACGACCCCAGCCAACCCATCTATCTGGAAGCCAGTTTCGACCCCGGGGCGAACAGCGAGCTGCGGGACTGGCTGCGCGAGCAGGAACGTGATCCGGAGGAGGAACTCTGCCTGGCGCGGGAAATCAGCGTCGCGGGCAAGTCCAGCTACTTCATCAACGGCCGCAGGGCCTCCGCCTCACTGATGCGGGAACTCAAGCCCCTGATCATCGACTTTCACCACCAGCGCGACCAGCAAAAGCTGCTCTCCGGAGCCTATCAACTGCGCCTGCTGGACAAATATGCCCAAAATGAATCCCTCCGCGGCAGTTTTTCCACCCTTTACCGCCAGCTCAAACAAGGCCTCAAATCCCTTGCCAGCCTGCGGGAAGAGGAGGAGCGCAACAGCCAGTTGCGCGAGCTTTACCAATATCAGTATGAGGAACTGGAAAAAGCAGCCCTCAAGACGGGGGAAGACCGCCTCTTGCAGCAGGAATTCGACCAACTCAGCCACGCGCGGGAGATCGGCGAACTGGCGGCCGCTTCCGCCTTCGATTTATATGAAAGGGAGAGCGGGGCTTACCAGATCATCAGGCAGGCCGTGAATTCCCTGGAACGCTTCGCGGAACTCGATCCCCGCCTTTCCGGGGTGGAACAAAACCTGCGCGAAGCCCTCGAAGCTATCGCGGACAGCGCTTCCACACTCGCCGCCATCGCCGAAAACTCCAACGGCGACCCCGACCGGCTGGAGCAGATCCAGGCCCGGCTAAACGGGATCAACGAACTGCTCTACAAGCACAAGGCAAAAGACATTGACGAACTGCTGGAAATCTTTTCCCAACGCCAGGCGCAGATCGATTCCTTCGCCGACCTCAGCGAACGCATCCAAAAGCTGCAAAAGCAATTAGCCGCGCAATATGGCCAACTCCGCCGCCTGGGCGCGCAACTGAGCCAAAGCAGGCAAACGGCGGCCAAAAAACTGTGTTCGGAACTGCGCGACAATATCCGCCTGCTGTCCATCCCGGACGCCCGTTTTGAGATTATCATTGACAAAATAGCTGATGCGGATTCTTTACTTCATGATTATCTCGATTTATGCAATGACACGGGAGAGGATAGCTGCCGCTTTCTCTTCAGCGCGAACCGCGGCAGTGATCTCAAACCCTTGTCAGATGTGGCTTCCGGTGGTGAGTTGTCCCGCATCCTGCTGGCTTTGAAGAAAGTTCTGGCAGACAAGATCGAGCAGAAACTGATCATTTTGGACGAGATAGATGCCGGAATCGGCGGCAAGACCGCGGAGCGTGTGGCGGAGTTCATTCACAGCCTCGCGGAGCGCCACCGTATCCTGTGCATCACCCACCTGGCGCAGATCGCGGCGATTGCGCATCAGCACATCGCTCTCGAAAAGGTGCCGGGTGAACCCAAGAGCGTTATTCGGATGACTGCTTTGCAGCGGCCGGAAAGGCTGGATGAGCTGGCAAGAATGCTCTCCGGCGATGTTTCCGACATTTCGCGCAAGCATGCCGAAGAAATGATAAATAAATATAATACAAGAGGTTAGTATGGCAAGGTCAAGGAAAAGCAGGATCCAAGGTGTTGCGATCCTTGTGATCTTTTTAGCCCTGGCTGCTGCTGGTATAATGTCGATCAGAAGCAGGGATTCCGGTCCCAATTTTGACTACAAGGACAGCAACAAACAGTTTGAAAATGCCGGCTCGCTCAACAAAGCTGAGGTCGTGGTCAACTGTCTCAACATCAGCAAAGCCCTCGATGAGATGAGTTCGATCGTGAACACCTACAGCATCGGCAAACCCCTGCGCAAAGACCGCCTGGGGCATTATGGCAAGTATATCTTTCAAGTGGAACTGGATAAATTCCCGGAGATACTGCAAAAACTAAGACCTCTCGGCAATATTGCCCAGCAGAGCGAATTGGTGGATTCCACCCTGATCAATAAAAGGGTGGCGACGGAAGAACAGGTGCTGGCTTCCAAAAGGATCGAACTGGCACGCCTGGAACAGGAAAGCTCCTACTACGGCAGCGATTTGGACAATAAAAACACCCGCATCGCCGAGATTCGCAAGCTCGAAAACACCATCGACCTCCTGAAAAACAGCGACAAGACCCTGCTCTATGTGAAACTGCAGACCTCATTCAGCGGCAACAGCTTGACAACCGTGAAAGATTTTGTCAGAAACTTCGCTATCTTCCTGGTTGGGTTCTTCATCTTGGTGATCGTGGCTTACTATGGCACCAAGCTGGTCATGTATCTGCTTTCGCTGATGGGTTTCAAGGGGTTCAGCATGTCCAATTTTGGCGGCAGCTATCAATATGGAAACTATGGCAACTATGCCAACCGCTACTACTCTTCACGCTATGGCTACCGCAACAGCAAGCGCAAAGTAAAGCGCATTTATAAAGACAAACCAACTACCCCACGTGAGGAAGACGAATCCGGCAAATGACCGGATAAGGAGTGATCATGCACGGTATCCTTCCCTGGCATATATGGATCATCATCGGAATCCTGTTTATCATTATTGAGATTCTGGATCCAGCCTTTTTCTTCGTCGCCCTGGGCTTCGGGGCGATCCTTACCGGTTTACTGAGCCTGCTGCCTTTTGTGGAAGCGAGCATCCCGTTGCAGATCATCATCTTTGCCATCCTCAGCTTTGTCGCCTTCCTGCTCACCCGCCATCTGGGCAAAAAGTTCCTGGCCAACGCGGGCGGGGAGACCAACGTCTTCGCCCTCAAAGGAAAGGAAGCCCACGTAACCGAAATAATCCCTGCCGACGGCAAGGGAAGGGTGAAAGTGGGCAGCGAGGAATGGGTGGCAATCGCGGAGGATAAAGGCGAGATCGCCATCGGCGCCAAGGTCGTGGTGCTGGACATCGACGGCAATAAACTGGTGGTGCGTAAAGATAGCTAAACACCCATACACCAACATCTTGACCGGCTTGTGGCGGCAACTCCGCGAGCCGGTTTTCCTTTGCCCCGCCTCTCCTTACCGCCAACGCCGCATCATTCGCGTCTGCAACAACTTAGCCCATCATCCTTAGGTCATCCCTCACCAAGTTAAGGATGACTGCCGGAAGACTATGGCCTGAGAGGGTGATGCAAATGAGGCCCATCCCCCTCATAATATATAGGTGCTACGATAGGTGGAAAAGAAATAGAACGCGGATGACAGAATCGACAGGATCAGCAGGATTTATGAAAGGTGGAAAGGAGGCTCGAAACAAACCCCAATCGACTCTATACTGTGTCATCCCGGCCTGTCGGGGTCCCCGCCGAAGCGCGTAGCGGTTTGGCGGGGTGACTTGACCCGGGATCCAGTCTTTTTGAAACATCCGCGTGAGATTAAAAAAGCGGCACCCTTCCACCATTCCATCTTTCAACCTTTCCACCTTTTATAATTCGTGTTAATTTGTGTAATTGTAGGGCTGCCGAAGTCTGTTCGGCAGGGGCAACTGAGTTGCCTGTTTGGAAGAGACCTCCGGTCTCTGTGGCAAACGGACTTTG
>DFUX01000077.1 GCA_002379855.1 Cloacimonetes bacterium UBA4175
GTTAAGGATGACCCCAGGAAAATATAGACTTAGCTGTCTCGCGCGCGCGAGGGCGAACTGGTATAGAATGGCACGCCTAATCCTCAACCTGCCCCAACACCCCATCCAAATGGGTATTGGTTGGCACGCAGCACGCCAGCGAACCCAGTGCCAGCTCTCCCGGCAGATACGCCCTCAGGTAATGATCGGTAAGCATGGTCGTGTATCCATCCTTGTGCGCTTCGCAGATACCACGCAAGCCAACCTGATCATTAATCAAACGCCGCATAAACAAGTCTTTTTTCCGCTTGCTCAATGCTGCCAGTATCGCCGCCCGTTTGGATTTATCGGCAGCGGAAACCTGGTTAGGCAGGGAAGAAGCAACTGTGTTTTTTCGTTTTGAGTAGGAAAACACATGCAGATAAGCGATCGGAAGAGAATCGAGGAACTTCCTCGTTTGCTCGAATTCTTCCTGGCTCTCACCCGGAAAACCAACAATGACGTCGAATCCAAGCGCGATACTGGGTATGGAAAACAACAGCTTGTCAACCAAGTCCCTGATCTGCTTAGTATCATAGTGGCGCCCCATTCTACCCAGAACAGAATCGCAGCCGGACTGCAGGGCTATATGCAGGTGCGGACAGAGTTTTTTCCCGTTTTGCAGACTGCTGATGATCTCCTGTGTGATCAACTGAGGCTCCAAAGAGCTGAGTCTGATCAGTTGCAGTCCCTCGATATCATGCAAGGCCTGTATTACCTCAGGCAAAGCATTCGTTCCGTCCCTGTAGAGGCCAAGGTTTACCCCTCCCAAAACGATTTCTTTATAACCTGAATCCACAAAGAGCCTGGCCTGAGCCACCACATCGCTGAGTTTGGCTGACCGGTTATGGCCTCTGGCATAGGGAATGGCGCAATATGCGCAGTAAAAATCGCAGCCATCCTGAATCTTCTGGAAAGCCCTGCTGCGATCCACCATAGAAGAGACGGGACGATAGGAAAACTCTGTGGCATTCATGATGTCACCAAACTGATAGCTGCCTTCCCGCAGGATTGTGGCAATATCCAGTTTACTCTGATTGTCAACGATCAGATCCACGCCCCCCATGGCCTCAATCTCCCCTGGACTGCGCTGCGCGTAACATCCGGTGACAATGACCTTGGCCAGGGGATTCAGCGCTTTCTGCTGCAGAGCTTTTCTGATCAGATTACGGCTCTTGAAATCTGTGCGGTTGGTAACGGTGCAGGTGTTGATGATATACAGGTCAGCTGGTTCGTCAAAAGGCACAACCAATACATCCTGACCATCGAACTGCCCGACTATGGCAGCCGATTCATAGGCATTGGTTTTACAGCCAAGTGTCGCGATGGCTATCCTGGTCACTTGGTTCTTTTTTCCAGAAATGCGCTGATGGTGGGACCGTAGAGACTGTGTTCAGCCCTGAGCACCTCAGCGGCGATCTCCTGGGGTGACACGCATCCTGAAATATCCACCTTGCGCTGAGCCAGGATACTGCCCTGGTCATACATAGCGTTCACCAAATGCACGGTGGGGCCGGATTCCCTTTCTCCCGCAGCAAAGACTGCCTTGTGCACCCGCTCGCCATACATCCCCTTGCCTCCATACTTGGGAAGCAAGGCGGGATGTATATTCAGGATGGGTATGCCAACATCCTCAATAAAGGCGGAAGACAGCCGTTTCAGGAAGCCAGCTAGGACGATCAGGTCAATCTTCTCATCCCTGCAAAGTTCCAAGACCCGCTCTTCAAAAGAACCCATATTCCTGGTAGGGATATGATGGACTTGCAGGCCAAGCTCCCCGCAAACGTCAACCACAGGCGCCGAGGGCAGGGAAACCGTGACAAAGACAATCATGATCCTCTTGTCCTGCGAGCTGAAGTAGTTATGCAGGGCACGCAGATTGGAGCCGCGGCTGTGGCCGCTGGTCAGGACGGCTAATCTCCAGGTTTCAGATGCAGTTCCTTCCATTGTAGCTCTGACACCTCGGATGGAGCCTGGCTCATCAGGTCTGTCGCTTTCAGGGTTTTAGGAAACGCTATCACATCGCGGATGGATTGCGCGCCGCTCATGATTATCACCAGACGGTCAATTCCCGGGGCTATTCCACCATGGGGCGGGGTTCCATATTTCAGGGCTTCCAGGAAAAAGCCAAAGCGGGCTGTCAGTTCAGATTCGCTGAAACCCAGAATGTCGAAAATCTTTTTTTGAAGGTCATAACGATGACAACGGATGCTGCCGGAAGACAACTCCATGCCATTGCAGACCATATCGTAGAGTTGGCCGATGATGGAGCCGTATTTGTCCGGTTGGTCAAGCCAGGGAATATGCTCTTCCTTTGGCAGGGAGAACATGTGATGGGCAGGTTCCCAGCGTTCTTCCTCCTGGTTGTATTGGAACAGAGGGAAATCGGTTATCCAGCAGAACTCGAAGCTGTCTGGAGGTATCAGGCCATGCCGCTCCGCCACGTGATTACGTATGGCCGCAAGAACCTTGGATACCATCTCAAAACTATCTGCGGCTATAGCCAGCAAGTCACCGGGTTTTGCCTCCGTGATACGGATGGCAGATGCGGCTTCCTCAGCGCTCAGATATTTGCTGATCCCCGCTTCCAGGCCACCATCGGTAACCTTGGCAAAGGCCAATCCCTTGCCGCCCTGATGCTTGGCAAGCTCCACCAATTCATCCTGCCGCTTCCTGCTATATGTTCCGCCTTCAGGAATGGCAAGCGCTTTGATCACCCCGCCTGACGCGAGGGCATTCTGAAAGACCTGAAACTGGCAGTTTTGCAGGCAGGAAGTCAGGTCTTTGAGCTCCAGGGAGAAACGCAGATCAGGTTTGTCGCATCCATAGCGCTCCATTGCTTCCTGATAGGTCAATCTGGGAAAGGGAATGGTAAGCTCTTTATCCAAAGTGTTTTTGAACAAGCGCTGCATCAGCCTTTCCAGCAAATCGAAAATCTGCTCCTGAGAACAGAAACTCAGCTCGATATCAAGCTGGGTAAACTCGGGCTGGCGGTCTGCCCGCAGGTCTTCATCGCGAAAACAGCGCGCAATCTGGAAATACCTGTCAAATCCGCCAATCATTAACAGCTGCTTGAACATCTGGGGAGACTGGGGCAAAGCGTAGAACTTTCCGGGTTGAATCCTGCTGGGCACCAGGTAGTCGCGAGCTCCCTCAGGTGTGCTCTTCATCAGGATCGGAGTCTCGATCTCGAAAAAGTTCTCATCGCTTAGAAACTCCCTTATCTCCCTGACGATCTTGTGGCGCAGGATCAGTATTTCCTGCAGGGCAGGCCTGCGCAGGTCCAGATAGCGATACGTGAGGCGCAGGTCTTCATCCGCCATGGCAGCTTCATTCAATTGGATCGGCAGGGGCAGGCAGTCGTTGAACAGCCACAATTCTTCCGCGATCAGTTCCAGAGCGCCAGTCTTCATCTTGGTATTGATATTGTGTTGATCTCTGGCTGCCACCACGCCACTCACACCGATCACAAACTCGTTGCGCAGCTGCTCGGCTTTTTGGAAGATACTGGATTCCGGCCTGATAACGATCTGAAAGAGACCGCTTACGTCTCGCAGATCGATGAAGATGAGACCGCCAAGATCACGTCTTTTGTGCACCCAACCCATCAGGGTGGCTGACCTGCCGATATCGGCAGAACTTAGGTTACCGCAATAGTCTGTGCGTTGAAGCTGGTTCAGGTTGTCAAACATTCTTCTCTCAATTTAATCTGATTTTTTCAAACAGGGCATCCACACCTCTGATCTTTTCTCCCAAAAACTGGATCATGGTGCATTTTTCCAGATACTCAGGACTGGGGTAGATCAGTTCATTCATTTTCTGAGTTTCATCCAGATGGTCGTATGCGGCTTTATTCGGAGTGGGATACTGGGTGTATTCGGCATTCAGTTTGGCGTTCTCCGCCTCCAGCAGGAAGTCTATGAATTTGTAGGCCAGTTCTTTGTTTTGAGATGATTTCAGGATCACCATGTTATCCATCCAGAGACTGCTTCCCTCGACCGGCAGGAAAAAGTCCAGATCGCTGTTTTGTGCCATCTGCTGCAAAGCGTCGCCATTATAGGCTTGAGCCAACCAGCTTGTGCCATCGGCAACTTCGTTCTTATATGACTCAGAATCGTATTGGGTGATGTTTTTATCCCAAATATCCAGAATCTTTTCCGCATCGGCCAAGGCTGCCTCCGAGGCATCGTTCAGATCGTGTCCGGCAAAGATCAGGGCGGCGCCGATAACTTCACGGGCGTCTTCCAGCATGGTTACTTTCTGTTTGCCGGAAAAATAATCGTCTCCCAAAATAGACCAGCTCTTTTGCTCAATGAGGCTTTGTGGCACATGCTTCTTGTTATACATCAGTCCAGTGATGCCCCAGAAATAGGGAACAGAAAACTTGTTTTCAGGATCGAATGACTGAGCTTTGAGAAGCAGTTGAGGGTCGAGATTGCCATAGTTGGTCAGCTTACTTTTATCAAGTGGTTCCAGTAAGCCTTTTTGTACTAAAATAGTAACGTGGTCGCCGCTGGGGACAATAATATCGTAAGCTTGGCGGGAGCTTTCGATCTTGGTGAGCATGTTTTCGTTGGATTCGAAATAGCTCTCCCTCACCTCGCAATCGTAAGCCTCTTCAAATTGTTTCACCAGATCCGGATTGATATAATCGGACCAGTTGAACACATACAGCACATTGCTCTTTTTGCCGCAAGCGGCCAACAATATGAGCATGATCACGATTAACATTAATCTTGCAATGTTCTTCATTTAACTCTCCTCTAAAGACAATAGTGAACTGCGTGAAATACCTTTGGATAGCGACACAAACTGCAATAGCAGCCATCCCAGGATAAAGAAGCAGGCCAGGGACAGGATGGCCAGGCGCAAGCTTCCTGTGCGCATGGCAATCCAACCATACAAGATCGGACCGAATATCGATGAAAGCCTGCCTGTCAAGGTAAAAAATCCAAAAAACTCTGCCTGCTTGTCCTTTGGGGTAAGCAGGGAGAGCATCGTCCTACTGTTTGCCTGGCTGCTGCCAATGGCAAGACCTGCCAACAATCCCACAAAGTAATACTCGGTCACCGAGTTGCAGAAATAAGCCCAGACGATCACACCCAACCAGATCAACAGCGACCAGCTAAGTGAGCTTTTCACATTGAAACGGTCGGTCAGCCAACCAAAGAATGCTGCGCCAAGCACGGAAGTGAATTGGGCGAGGATGAAATAGGTTATCATCTCATTCACGCCCATCCCAAACCTCGTCATGCCAAAAGGTGTGGCAAATACGATGACTGTATAGATCCCATCATTATAGAAGAAATAGCTAAGCAGGAATATCAACAGATCGGGTAAACGGCGGATGTGCCTGATGGTGTGACTGATCCTGCTTATAGATATCTTTAGATAATTTGCGCGTTTGGATGGCTTGCGGACTTCTTTCAACAGAAAGAAGGTTATCAGCGAGAAAAGAAAGATGTGCAGGCCAATCATCGGAAAGACCAGTCTGACATCATATTTGATAAGCAGCAGGGACAGAATTAAAGACAGCAGGCCGCCAACATAGCCCAAAGCCCAGCCATAACCGGAAATCTTGCCAATATCCTGCGGAGTGCTCAACTCAGGCAGGAAAGCGTCATAGAAGACATTGGCGCTGTTAAAGGCGAAGTTCGCGACCATAAAGATGAGCATTCCGGCAAGAACATCCCCTGCCCGAACAAAATAGAGGAGAGATGTAGCCGCGGCAGTAGTCCACGCGAAAAAGAAAAGCATCTTCTTCTTGGAGCGGGAAAAGTCTGCCACCGCCCCCAAAAATGGAGCCGTGATCGCCACCAGGGTCATCGAAAGCCCCACCGCCAGGCCCCACAGCCTTTGTGCATAACCTTCCGCTCCGTTTACCACAACCTTCTGGAAATATGAGTTATAGACCACACTCACGATCACGGTTGTGAAAGCGGAATTGGCAAAGTCGTAAAACATCCACCCCAAGGTGCTTTTGGAAATCTTCATGCCTGCCTGTCCAGAATATTCAAGCGCGTGAGTTCACCCCATTCTCTGCTTACATCCTCACGGGGGCTTGCCACAAACACCTGGTAACGATAATCAACAAAATCCCTGATCTTCTTCGAATGCAGCTTATCAAGTTCAGCGAATACGTCATCAAACAACATAATGGGCTTGATACCGGTAATCCTCTCTGTGAGAGCGGCCTGGATCAGTTTGAGCACCAAGACCGTTATGCGCTTTTGCCCTTGGGAGCCAAAGGTTTTCAGGTTGCGCCCATCAAGCTTGAACTCATAATCGTCGAGATGGGTGCCGATTAGACTGCGCTGATACTTGCGCTCACGGGGTTCCAGTTCGGCAAGGCAGGCCAGAATATCCTCTTCCTGTTCCGGATAAGCTCCGGCCATATGGCAAACGTAATCCAAGCGTATCAGGTTGACCTGTTCGGAGATAGCCAGATATTTCCCTGCAAACTCCCGGTTCAGCAGATTCAGGAATTTTCTCCTGTATTCCAATACCTCCAGCATAGCCTGGATGAATTTCCGGTCCCAGCTATTCTTTTCCAACGGCTGATAGTCTTTTTTCAAGAGGTTGTTGCGTTGCTCGACAATGTGCATATAATTACGCAGTATCGAGATATAAGGGGGATAGATCTGCGATATTGCCAGGTCGAAGAACTGCCTGCGGTAGCGGGGGCTTCCGCCCACCAGATTCATGTCGTCCGGCGCGCAGTAGATGATCTTCACACATTCATAGAGTTTGCTCAACTGACGGACAGGGATGTCATTGATTTTTGCCAGTTTCCTGCCCTCCTGCCAGGCAAGCTGAATGCTCAATTCCAATCCGTCATCCTGGCAGAAATCGCCCTTTACCCGGAAATGGTCTTTGTCTTCCTTGCAAAGTTCCTCGTCGCGGTGAAATCTGATTGACCTGCCCATGCCGCAATACGCCATGGCTTCCAGCAGATTGGTCTTCCCTGCTCCGTTGGGCGCGATGATCAGGTTACCAAGCTCCTGCAGGTCAAATCCAGCCCTATTGTAGTTCCGGAAATTGACAAGCTCGAGATGCTTTAGTCTCAATACTTAAGACCGCAGGGGCATCAACAGGAAGGTTATCTTTTTGTCCTCTTGCGGAGGTTCGTTATATATCATCATCGGTTCCTTGGATCCACCCAGTTTGATGCAAACCTTTTCGGTATCGATGGCATCCAGAATTGACAACATATAGCGGAAATTGAAAGAGATGGAGGTGCTGCTGCCCTTGTATTCAAAGGTTTCTATGCTTTCTTTGGCATCTCCCGTGTCACTGTTGTTGGTGCTGATCTCAAAATGATCGCTGTCAAGTTCAAACCTGATTCGATAATTATCATCCGGGGCAACCAGTGACACGCGGCGGATGGCGCTTCGCAGAATCTCTGTGTTGACCGTCAACTGGTTGGGAAGGTCGCTCATAAAAGCTTTCTGATATTCAGGATACTTGTGTTCGATCACATTTGATATCACTGTAAAGCTGCCATATGAGAACACAATTTTGTTCCTATCCATCAGAACCTTCATCTCTTTCACCGATGGATCGTATATTTTTTGCAGGAAATTCAGTGTCTTAACCGGTATAACTTTCTCAAGGATCTGGTCTGCGTAGGCATCCTGAAATATACTGGCTTCATCTCCGCTTTCCCTGGCTTCTGCTTTGATCTCAGAGCTGTTGGGAACGATGATCTCCGCCACTTTGCGTCCATCGGTGGCAGCCATCAGATTGGTCTTTTCCATGATTTTCCAGCACACGCCGGTCAATACCGCCCGGTTAATATCTGTGGATACGGCAAAGGCGGTTTTGGAAATCATGTTGTTGAAGATTTCAGAATTCACCAGGGTTGCTTTTTCCATATCCGGTTCCGGCAGGATGGGAAAGAGTGTGTGATCAGCGCAAAGTATATTGAAATCGATCTTGTTGCATTGGATCATAAGCAGATCTTCTGTTTTCCAGAGATCAATGACGGCGTCCGGCATACTACTGATGATATCGTTGAAATTCTTTGCCGAGACAGCAATTGTTCCGCCTTCGCTCACTGCGGCATTAAAGCGCACATCAGCCGTTATTTCCAAGTCACTCGCGGTGATCTTGACTTCGCTCTTTTTTGCATCTACTTCGATCAGATAGTTGGTAAGGATCGGAGAGGTGGTTTTGGAAGAAACGATACCAGTCAGGTTCTGGATGTATCTGATCAGTTCCTTCTTTTCAATTGCTAGTCTCATGCTAACCCCTTTAACAAAGATTATTATCTGAAATCCACGAAATAATCAACTGGAGCTTTGTCAATAGAATTCTCTAACAGATGCAAGCCTGAACATCTCCTTATCCACCATGATATCTGACACATACTTTTCGCCAATAAACTACAAGGGCCCTCGCGCGCGCGAGGAGGCTAAGTCTTTGTCTTCTTGGGGTCATCCTTAACCCGGTGAGGGATGACCTAAGGATGATGGCACCAAAGCCAGTCGCAGCAAGGGACGGGGCTATGAAGGAAAAACGGGATTGTTGGCATATTATTTTCATTGAAGCAAGCTTAGCGAGCTGTCCAGACTCCCTCCTGCCTTCATGTCCCATTGACCGCCCGTTGAGCGCTGAGTGATTTCTGGCGTAGCGATTACTCAGCGGTCAATCAGTGATCAATTAGCGATCAATATATGAGGGCGGAAGCCATATCTTGGTCATCACTTTAGCCAAATATGCCAATCTAAAAAGCGCACTGCTTTGGATAAAGCGCTTATCTGCCAGCCACCCCAATCCACCCAGATATTTGCAAGAAAGTGGAAATCTCCAGAAAACGAAGCGCGGAACCGAAGTCCCGCGCCGCTGTCTATTTATTCATTACGTTGTATTACTTCTGTCCAATTTCGATTCCACGTTTGATGGCGGTGAGATTCTTTTCCAGGAGGTCTGGATTCTTTTCTTTGAGAAAAGAGTTCAGCTCTTCCTCGATGGTCTCATACTTGATCAGGCCAGTTTTGCCGATAATAATGCCTATGGCAAGCATGTTGAGCACCATCTGTGAACCAATCTCCTGAGCAATGTCGCTCATCGGGGCAGCCACTTTTTGCACGTCATCCCTCTTGCAGCCATGGGGACACATGGAGGTATTGATGATAATGACTCCACCCTTGCGAATCGAGGGGGCGAACTTATCGACCGAGGGTTGATTGAGAGCCACCAGCACATCGGGAAAGCTCACGATCGGAGAGGCGATGGGTTCATCCGAAACAACCGTGGAAACGTTGGCAGTTCCACCTCTCATCTCGGGTCCATAGGAAGGCAGCCAGGATACGTTGCGGCCTTCTTTCATCGCAGCCTGGGCAATGAATCTGCCGATGGTTAGAACCCCTTGCCCGCCAAATCCGGCGCATATCATTTCAGTAGTCATTATTCCACTCCCTCGCCCTTGTCTCTAAACACTCCCGGTTTATAGAAAGGCAGCATATTTTCCCGGGCCCAATCCCTTGATTTGACAGGATCGAAACCCCAGTTTGTGGGACAGGTGCTTACAAACTCGATGAAGGTGAAGCCACGTCCCTCTTTATTGTATTGGATTGCTTTGCTGACGGCCTTTTTGGCTTTAATGATCTCAGCCGGGCTCAACAGCGAAACGCGCTCGATGTAATAAGGAGCCACCAGGGTAGCCAGCAGTTCACAAACGCGGATCGGATAACCGATGTCATCCACTTTGCGTCCATAGGGGCTGGTGGTGGTCTTCATATCGGGAAGCGTGGTCGGAGCCATCTGCCCGCCGGTCATGCCATAGATGGCGTTGTTGACAAAGAACACGGAGATGTGTTCGCCTCTGTTTGCCGCGTGTACGATCTCGGCGGTTCCGATGGCGGCCAGGTCTCCGTCTCCCTGATAAGCAAAAACATGCATATCCGGACGGGCCCTCTTTATGCCTGTGGCAACAGCCGGGGCACGTCCATGGGCGGCCTGGGCCATGTCGAAATTGAAGAATTTATATGCAAACACCGAGCAGCCGACGGGAGCGACACCCGCCATCTTATTGATCAGCCCTTGCTCGTCAATGGCTTCAGCGATCAGGCGGTGAGCAACTCCGTGCAGACAGCCGGGACAGTAGGTAAAGGGTGTTTTGGTGAGGGATTCAGGTCTTTTTGCTATCACTTCCATTTCTCTCTCCTTAAAAGCAAGCTTCGAGTTTTTCTTTGATCTCTGCAGGGGTGAAGACGATGCCTCCCACCTTGCCCCAGAAAGTGACGGGCACCTTACCCTGCACGGCGATCTTGACATCGTCAAGCATTTGGCCAGTATTGAGTTCAAACACATACACTTTCCTGACCTTGGGACCTATCGCCTCAGCTACTGCTTCGTAGGGAAATGGCCAACAGGTGATGGGGCGGATCAGGCCAACACTTTTCCCTTGGGCAGTAAGCTCGTTGATGGCTGATTTGACGATACGGGACGCAGTTCCCCATGCCACGCAGAGGATCTCATTGTCGTCTGACACATTGTATGTATCGAACCGCACTTCATCCCGCTCTATCCTGCCATACTTCTCATATAATTCGTTGACATGCTTTTCCAAAACACTGGGGTCTATTTCCAAAGAGTTGATCTCGTGATGGTGTTTGGCATCTCCGTCCTCGTTGGGGCAAATGCACCAGGAGTTGTGGATGTTGCCAAGGGCGTCGATCTCTTCCTGGGTCTTGGCTGGTTTGAACTCCACCGGTTCCATCATCTGGCCCAACATTCCGTCCGCCAGGATCATGACGGGGTTGCGATATTTATCTGCCAGGTCAAAGGCTTCAGCGGCCATGTCCGCAAATTCCTGCACCGAACTCGGTGCCAGAACGATCATGCGGTAATCGCCATGGCCTCCGCCCTTGGTGGCTTGAAAGTAATCTCCCTGGGAAGGCTGAATATCGCCCAGGCCGGGGCCGCCCCTCTGAACGTTGATGATCACAGCCGGAAGCTCCGCTCCAGCCATGTAAGAAACCCCCTCCATCTTCAAGGCTATGCCGGGTGAGGATGAGGAAGTCATGACCCTTTTGCCCGCTCCGGCGGCTCCATAGACCATGTTTATCGCAGACACTTCGCTTTCGGCCTGTAAAAAAGTGCCGTTGACCTTGGGCATCATCTTTGCCATGTATTCGATCAGTTCGCTTTGGGGAGTAATCGGGTAGGCAAAATAAAGGCGGCAGCCAGCTCGGATCGCGGCCTCCGCCACAGCTTCGTTACCTTTCATTAAAATCTTGGACATTCTAACCTCACTTCTCGACCGTGATCGCCCCATCAGGGCAGGTCTGATAACACATTCTGCAAGCGATGCACTCGTCTTGCTTGAAACATTCCGCATAGTGGTAGCCTTTGGCGTTGATCTGCTCGGAGAAACGGATGATTTTCTTCGGACAGGCGGCAATGCATAGGCCACAACCCTTGCAGTAATACGGATCTACCGTCATTCTAGGCATGGTCGGTCTCCTTCTCTATAATAAATTGTTCTACATGCGATAAAGCTCTGGAGCAGGTATTTCTGTCAAACTATTTCTTTGTTTAGACAATTTTAAGACCCGGAAATAGTATCTTTGACCCCAAGCTTTAAACTGGTAAGCCAAAAGCATATTTGATGGATGGCAAGGTTTCTGAACGGCTTGCGCAACAATTTGTAATACAAACAGATAGATGAATTGTTAAAAAATATTTATTGACAAAAAATGGAGTTCTGTGAAGTTGCCAGCCAGACTTAAGCAAGAAATTAGTGGAAACTTTATGAGATATCAATGTAAAAAGCTATTGACCACTGCTTTTGCGATTTGGGCTCTTGTCATTGTGCCAATCATCGCGAAAAACGTGGTCGAAGATAGAAGCGCGGAGCCTCTGCCGGACAGTCTGGCCGAGGTGATCGATTCGCTTCAAACCCAGGAACCCCCGGATTTACAGCAGACTCCGCCGGGCGAGGTGATGGTCACTTCCTACTATGGAAGGTCCTTTCACGGCCGCCGCACAGCCAGCGGAGAAATCTACGATAAGAATGAACTGACCTGTGCCCACAAATCACTCCCCTTTCAAACCCTTCTAAAAATCACCAATCCCAAAAACGGCAAGAGCGTTGTTGTGCGCGTTAACGATCGTGGTCCCTTTAAACGGGGAAGACAGCTCGACATCTCCTATAGCGCGGCCAGAGAGCTCGATATGCTGGCAGCCGGTGTGTTAAAACTACAGGTGGAAATCATACTTCCCGAACAAATAGCCAAGGAACCCGTGGCGAGTTCGGAAGAATCAAACCGCAGCTAATAACAGCATTGGAATCAATCCTTGCCCCGGCCTGAGCAAAGATTGATTCCACTTTTTTTACGGAGAGTACGCATGAAAGCGCTACCCCTCAATATTGTTGTTTCCCCTCTGGTAAGCTACGCCCTGCAGGAAAACAAAGCTGTCGTGGCTTTGGAATCCACTGTGATCACCCACGGCCTGCCCTATCCCCAAAACCTGAAAATCTGGCGGGAACTGGAAGAACTGGTCTTTTCCGTGGGAGCCGTGCCAGCTTCAATTATCGTTTTGGAGGGCATAGCTCATATCGGATTGGATAATGAGCAGATCCAGAGACTGGCTACTGCCCTGAAGGAAAACCAGCCTTTTAAGAAACTGGGCAGCCGAGATCTTGCTCTTGCCTGCGTGAAACGATATAGTGGGGGAACCACAGTATCAGCCACCATGTCGCTTGCCAGGCAAGCCGGAATCGAGGTCTTTGCCACCGGAGGCATCGGTGGAGTGCATCGGGATTGGGAGCGCACACTGGATATCTCCAGCGATCTCACCGCCCTTTCCAGAATCCCGATGGCGGTGGTCTGCGCCGGTTGCAAGGCTATTCTGGATGTGTCTGCCACGCTGGAGTATCTGGAAACTATGGCTGTGCCTGTGCTGGGTTGGCAAACAGACCGTTTTCCCCTCTTTTACACTCATGACAGCCCTTATCCCGTGGAGAGACTTGATGCTCCAGAGGAATTTCGGCGCTTTTGGCGTCAACATCTGGATCTGGAAGGAAAGGGCGTTTTGATAGCCAATCCCATCCCCAAAGAGCACAGCCTTCCCGCGGAGAAGATGGAAACCGCTATCCAGGCTGCCATTAGCGTGGCCAGGGAACAGGGCATCAAGGGAAAATCCCTCACCCCTTTTCTGCTTGACTTTCTGGCGCACCACACAGAAGGTGCATCTGTGGAGGCCAATCTGGCGCTGCTGCGCAACAACGTGCTTCTGGCGGCAAAGCTGGCCCAATCTCTGCAGTAAAGGATATAAGCATGAAGATTTACATTTCCACCGATATGGAAGGAATGCCCGGAACCTTCAATTGGGAGCAGGAGAAAACAGACCGGACCAGTGTAAGACGCAACTACACCCGTCATGTGCAGACTGTTTTGGAAAGCATCATCGCCCATCCCCGGTCGGAGGAGATCGATGAGATATTGATCGCGGATTCCCACTCTGCAGGCGACAATCTGGACTACTCTATCACTGCGCTGGACAGACGGATAGACCTTATCTCAGGCTGCCCCCGCCAGTTTTACATGATGCCTGACCTCAGCCCAGATTTCGATCAGGTGTTTCTTCTGGGCTATCACAGCGGCACCGGAGCCCTGCGGGGAAACATGGATCACACCTACTCCAACAGCCGCATCCACAAAATCTTTATCAATGGCAAACCGATGAACGAAGCTCTGATCAACTCTGCTTATGCGGGCTGGATGGGAGTTCCGGTGAGTCTGGTGAGCGGAGACATCACACTGCAATCCGAACTGGCCTCTCCCATGCCCTGGCTCAACTATATACCCACCAAAAAAGCTGTGGCCAAGTTCGCCGCCCGCAACTTTTCCCAATCCCGGGTTGATGAAGCCATCAAGCTTGCCGTGGACAGGGCGCTCAAACTCAAAAAGACGGACATCCCGCTGTTCACTTTCGAAAGCCCCGTCACTCTCAAGATCGAGTTCCACTCCACAGCCATGACCGATCAAGCCTGCCTGATGCCTGATGTTTACAGGCTTGACGGCAGAACGATAGAATATACCCATGCGGATTACTCCGTGCTCTTTGAAGCAATCATGGCTCTGGTCACGCTGGCTGCCAGCGCAAACATCTGAAGGAGGAAGGAAGATGGAAACAACACTGGTTACCATAGCCCAATTTGACGACAACTTTGAAGCAGACCTCGCCAAAGCGCTATTGGAAGACAACGGCATCAACGCCTGGCTGAAAAACGCCATCACCTACTCCATGGTGCCTGGTATCGCCCCGGAAAGGTTCTATATCGAACTGCAAGTCTCATCGGAAGATGAAATTCTGGCCCGGGAGATTCTGTCCGGTCAGCGCAGCTCATCTGAGATTAGAGACATCCTGGTGGCGGAACAAGCGATTTTGGAAGGCCACTTTCAGCTCACCTCGGGCAAACACAGCAACATGTATATCGAAAAGATCCGCCTGTTCCAGAACCCCGCCGCCACCCTGCGCATCTGCGAACTGCTGGCAGAACTGCTGGAACCCCTGGATTACGACACAGTGGTTGGCCCTGCCTATGGAGGCATAGTTCTGGCCTTTGAGGTTGCCAGGATCAACGAAGCCAATTTCCTCTTCACCCAGCGCAAAGACGAAAAAATGACCATCCGCGAAGGATTTGACCTGAGCCAGGTAAAGAAGGCCGTGATCGTGGAAGACATCCTCACCACCGGCGGTTCGGTGAAGGAGGTGATCGCCTGCCTCAAAGACAATGGAATCGAAGTGGTGGCTGTGGCCGCCATTGTGGACCGTGGCGGAGGAAGAGTGGATTTTGGCTGTCCTTTCCTGAAGCTGCTGGAATTGGACATCCCTGCCTGGGAAGCCGAGGATTGCGAACTCTGCCGCGAAGGTATTGTCCTTTCCAAACCCGGATCAAGCGACAAAAAGATCTGACCCCTTGAAACAAATCGCCGTCATCGCCCTCACCGAGAGCGAACACGTTCAGTTGCTGCAGCTCTGGAAGTTCTTTCCCCAGCCGGAAGGAGTGGTTTTTCACCACCTCTATCCCGGCTCGGGAACCACACCAGAAAAACAGGCTGGCTTTCTCAGCTATCACCCCCTCCATGGCGATGAACGGGATCAGGTGGAAAACGCCCAAGCCTGCCTTGCCAAAAACAAGATATCCCTGCTGGTTTTCTCCGGCGCCGTTTCTTATCAGATCTGGACTTCGTGTCGGCAGGAACAGGAAATCGACATCCTGGTCCTCGGCAGGCGGGCTGTGGTCAATCTTTCCCGGGTTAGCCAGGATTCCCTGCCCGCAGAGATCTCCCGCTTTCAGAAAAAAGCTACCACCTGCGTTTTGGGAAGCGAAGCCGCCCGTCTGGCCCCCCTTTCCGGAGTCAGGATCATGCCGAGTTACCAATCCTGGCAGACAGCTCAGCCTCCCTCCCTGTTGCTAACCCAAAATGGAGAGCTGTGTTCGCTGATCCTCAAAGAAGAGCACGCCAACTGCCTTATCCTGCACCCTTGGGAAGACAGCTTTTGTCTCGATCTGGGCATAGATTGTGAAAAACCTGATTTTGAAGACAGCCTCAACCGCCTCCTGGCCGCCCAGACCATCGATCCCGAGCTTATCTTGCCGGAAGCTGGCCAGGCCTACCTGTCTGCACCCCGTTCCTATTCGTTTTTTGCCAAGTATTACGACGCCTACATGTTCCACGTGAACTACGAACAATGGCTGAACATGATGCTGGTCTGGTATCGCCGTTTTACCAAAGGTCCTTTGAAAAGGATTTTGGAACTCGCCTGCGGAACGGCCAAAGCATCTGAGATCCTGGTTTGTAGAGGTTTGGAGGTGGATGCCTGCGACAGATCGCCTCACATGCTCCACGTTGCCGACGCCAAGCCCTGTAAACCGAATCTCTATTTGGCCTCGCTCACCGATCCCATTCCGGGACGCGATTACGACCTGATCTTTTGCCTTTTTGACAGTATCAACTATCTGACGCGCAAGGCGGAGATCAAGACTCTGCTCGACAACTGCGCATCCGCTCTACGCCCCGGTGGAATCTTCATCTTCGACATCTCTACCCTCATGAACAGCCTGCAAAACTTCGACGAAAGCGTGGCCTACACCAAGGTTGAGGACGGCTACATTATCCACGCTTCCGATTATGAAAGTCTTTCCAGGATGCAACTCACCCACCTCACCCTCTTCCGCAGGAACGGAAATCTCTTCTCCCGCTTCGAAGAGAGGCATCAGCAACGGGTCTATAGCTCCCGCGAACTGGTGGAGCTAATTGAAGGCTCTTCCCTCAGGCTGCGCGGTGTGTTTTCCTCAGAAAACCGCAACAACCTACTTTCCCGGCGCAACGGCCCCATCGACATGCGATACGCACGCCTCTTCTACGTATTGCAGAAGGATTGATGACTGAGTTCTACCGTCACGACCTTGAACTGGGCGGGGCCTCTCTGATCGGGGTTGATGAAGCTGGCCGGGGAGCGCTTGCCGGACCTGTGGTGATCGCCTCCGTCAAGTTGGATTACAGCCTGTCCATCGAGGATATTGACGACAGTAAAAAGCTAAGCCCCGCCAGGCGCGAAAAGCTCTATGACCAGATCATCGCCAACGCTCTTGCCTGGAAGATCGTGGAAATCGACAACCGCTACATCGACACCCACAACATCCTGCAAGCCACTCTGGAAGGAATGCGCCAGGCTGTCTGCGCCATTGCCCAACCCACGGACCTGGCCCTCATCGATGGCAACAAAGCCCCTTCAAACCTCCCCTGCCCTCATCTCTGCGTGATAGGGGGCGATTCTTTGCAAGCCTGCGTGGCAGCCGCTTCGATTTTATCCAAGGTACACCGCGACCGCCTGATGGACAACCTCCATCTGCTCCATCCCAATTATGGCTTCGACCGCCACAAAGGATATGGCACCCGGCTTCACCTGCAAGCCATCCGTGAGCACGGACCCTGCCCGCTCCACCGTTTCAGCTTCAGTCCAATCAGCGAATACCGCCAGAAATAAGCTCCCCTTTTGTTTTGTCCTTAAACGCATTATATTGTCTGTGTAAAAATATACACACAGGAGAACCACATGAGAAAACTCATCTTAATCCTGCTCACTCTCGCGGCTTTCAATGTGCTGCTGGGAGTGGATTTCAGCTTCGACGGCGAAAACCGCACCCGCGCGGCCATCTACAACGACGACAAGGACTCACGGGGCAACCATGTGGACAACAAGCTGCTGTTGGGTATGAACAGCGACCTCACCGATGAACTCAAACTGCGTGTCAACCTGCAGTTCGGAGATGTGGTGTGGGGCGGCAATAACGGCGGAGGAATAGCTGCCGGAGTTCCTGTCAGAGCCTATGAACTCTATATCGATTACCGCATCGAAGCCATCAAGTCCAATCTCAAAATCGGCCAACAATATTGGGCGGACCACCGCAGCCTTATGATCGACGACTCTTTTAGCGGAATCATGTTTTCCCACGACGATCTGCTGGGCTTCAATACCGATCTGGGCTGGATTTTGCAGTACGAAGGCGACCGCTACAAAGGTAACGATGTGAACACCTTCCTGCTAAGCATGCAGACTGAAAAGCCCCTCCCGCTTGGCTTGCAGGCCTTCTTCACTCTGGATAACGACGCCGATCAGAACTATCTGACCCTGCTGCCCTACCTCAATCTGGATTTCGCGCCCCTTTCCATTGACCTCACAGGCATAGTTGATCTGACCAGCGTGGATGATGATGACGACATAGATTTCGGTGCGGCCGTCAAGGGAACCGTGACCCTCGAACCGGTCGAATTCGCGGTGGATGTCCTCTACTATGCCAATGAAGATCAGGAGCTGAATTACTCCATCTCGCCTTACTATATGAATGGCCTTTATATCTTCGGCATTGGCGAGCATTTTGACGGCTATATCGGCAACGATGCCATCGACTGGTATTGGGGTCAAACTATGAATAAAGACATGTATTTGGGCTCCGTTGCCTCTATTAAAGCGAAACTGAATGACAAATTCAGCCTCTTCGGAGCGGCCGGTTTGATACTGGATACAGGCTCGGAAGTGAACGGCGGCCTGGAGATCAGCCTGATCCCGGAAAGCCTCGATTTGGCACTCTACGGAGCTTATGGAGCCCATAAAGATTACGATTATAAGAATTACCTCTTCGGCACCACGCTGAAAGCCTCTTTTTAAGCTTACAACCAGATAAGAGAATAACCTGGATTCCTGCGGATCCAGGTTTTTTGTATGAGAGTCTGTTCGCCCTCGCGCGCGCGAGGAGGCTAAGTCTTTGTTTTCCGTAGGTCTTCCTTAACTCGATGAGGGATGACCTAAGGATGATGGCACCAAAGCCAGGAGCAGCAAAGGAGGGAGCTATGAAGGAATATCGTAAAGGTAAGCAATTTATATTTTATGAAGCAAGCATCACAAGCCCTCCTGACTCCCTCCTGATCTCACGTCCCATTGATCGCCCGTTGAACGCCAAGCATTATCCAGCGCGGCGATTACTCAGCGTTCAGTCAGTGATCAATCAGCGATCAAAGTATGAGGGCGGCTCGCCAGGAACCGCCCCCGATACTAACTGTTCAGTCGTGTAAACGCTATTTCATGAGGACCATCTTGAGGATGCGGGTTTTACGGGCGGTCTGGATCCTGGTGAAATAGACGCCGCTGGCCACGCTTTGCTGGGCGTCGTTTTTGCCGTTCCAGACCAGCTGGTGCGAACCTCCGCCCAGTTTCTGGTCGAGCAGGGTTTTCACTTTCTGGCCGCGGATATTGAAGACCTCCACCTTGACCGCGGCGGGAAGGGGAAGGTCGAAAGCGATGTTGACATCCGGGTTGAAGGGATTGGGCCAGGAACGCAGGTTTGCCAGAGGAGGCTGGAGGGGATCATCGGCCGCCAGTTCGTAGTTACTCACGCGGATGTAGCCCTGATAGACGCCTGGCGCGGGAGGTTGCCAGACAAAGCTTTCGCCGCAGCCCAAATAGTAGTTTGTCCCTTCCAGGGAAAGCATGACCTGCCAACCATCCGGGATATTGAAAGGCTCAAAGCTAAAGTCCAGGGGATCTGTGTCGCTCACGCTCAGATTGAAATCCCAAACCTTCTGTTGTTCCTCGCCGCTGAAATCCGTGCGGAAATCGCTTTGCAGAGAAGTTTCCAAGTCTGAGGGATGCGATATGGGGAAATATACTCTGGCCAAGCCAAAAGGAGGCTGGGGACCGGCTGGCAGATCGAGCTTGAAGTCAAGATCATCGGTGGCCATAGAGCTTGCTCCCAGAAGCAGGGTGACCGCTCCGTCCGTCTCGCTGATGGTGGTTTTCAGACTCCAAAGCGGAGCTTGGGGAGTGATATCCGGCGCGGAATAATAGGGACAGAAACGGATCTGGGGATTGGCTTCAGTTCCGCCGTAATACTTGATCAGCAACGACTGGAAAGGCTTCACCCGGGTGGCGGGCGCATAGACTCCGTCATCGAACACATACACCGCGCGCGATACCAGTTTTTGCGAAAGCATCTCGCTAAAGCGGAACAGCGATCCGTTGAGCGTGAAGCTGATATCCTCGATGTCATAGGCGCAGAGATGGGGATTGGGGACGAAGTTCCAGCCTGGAACGAGAGGGAAGCTGATCTCGGTGGATTGGACTGGATTGGTGCTACTGTAGAAGCTGATATCCGGGCTCCACACCCAATAGGCGGTGCCAAAATCGAAATCATCGCTCTGCACCCATTCGCTGGCTTGGGAATCCATATATCCCAGCGAACCTGCGCCAAACACCTCGCTGATGCTCAGATCGGTGTTCAACCAGGGATTGGAACTCATTTTCCAACCGCCATCCAGCATGGCAAGATACATCTGAGGCACCAGGGCGAAACGATAATCTGACCAGAAACGGGTGCGGATGCCATCCACAGCCACCACATCCAAGGCCAGGCGGCAGTCTTGCATCTCGTTCAGATTTGAGGGCAGGGAGAAACTGTAGTTGTACTGGCCGGCAGGAATGAACGAATTGACAAGCAGGCTGTCTGTATCGTTGATGATGGAGAGCTGAACATGGTCAACCAGGAAGGGATATTGATAGCTCCAGTTGAAGTTGATGGTGCTCCCGCCCTGATAGATGCTGTTCGGCAGCCATCCGATGGTGGCTTTGGGCTGCAGGTTGCCCCAGAAGAGGTTCATAGTGCGCACATTGGCATTGGTGTTGATGAACTGGTATGGCTCAGCCAGCAGATTGTGATAGGTGCCGCCATCCTGCAGATAGAGCTTCTCCGCCCGGTCAAAATCTGAACTGGCTGTAATACTGAGGGTTCCAGTCTGATCGGAGCGTACGCGCAGAACCCAGGATTTGAGCTCACTGTCCTGATCGTATCCGCCCTTGATCTCCCTCTGAAGCTGGGTGCCGTTGTTGCCCCAATACCGCTCCCAAAAAGCTGCCCACACATATTCTGTGCCTGGATTGCTCTTGGTTACGTCCCAATATACATCCTGGGCATCCGAAGCGAAGGGATTGGCCCCGAAATTGACCGTGTCCGTGAGAGTCCCCTGCATGTTGCTCAGAGTGAGGGTGTGGATGGGCATAGGAGCCGCGCTGGCAGGATAGTTGTAATAGAATTCAAGGTTGGCCAGGTTGGTGCAGCTCACCTTGTAGGTGTAGGTGACGCCGTTATCCACATCGTTATCCCACCATTCAAAGTTATAGGCGGTGGGGTTGGAAAGGGCTGGATTGGTCTGCCAGGAATCCACCAGCACATAGTCTTCCTCCTCAATCTTGCGATACACCGAGAAGCCATTGTTGTTGGTCTGACCGTTCACGCCCCAGTGGAGCCGGACCTCGTCATCCATGCCAAAGGCGCTGAAAGAAGTGATGTTTGCGGGGGCCAGAATAGCACTCACCTGGTTGGTCAGTTGCGATAAATTCCCGTTTTTATCCTTGGCCCGCAATTTGAAATAGTATTGGCTGGCATTGTTCAAACCCGTCACAGCCACGCTCTGGCAGGCTTGGGAGGCCAAAACCGCCGAGTTGGTGCGGTCAAATATCTGGTAGTTGCTTTCCCCTATCGGTTCTGTGGCAAATAGGATCTGATAGCTGTCAAAATCGAAGGCGGAGCTGCGGTCCCAGCCCAGGGTGATGCTGTTGAGGGACTGGTTGACCACATGCAGGTTCTCTGGATCGGTGGGAGGCAGATTGTCGTTCATGGCAAACATATCGACCAACACCGGCTCCATGTCTTCCAGAACGCGCCGGTAATAAGCCATAAAGTTGGTGAAGAGGTTGTCCATATCCCAGACGCCTGCGCCTTCATCCCATCCATAAAACCATTTGTAGTTATTCTCCGTTTCCTCATAACAGTTGGGCAGTTCGTCCATTTCCGCGTGAAAAAAGGGCTCATACACGTCATAATCGGTGGTTCCCGTCTGGGTGTAGATCATCTGCTGATTCTGGGTATAGGCGGGCAGATCAATATGGTCGTTCACGGGATAGTTGTGTTCTCCGTCGTCAAAGGTAAACTCATAAAGGCTGTAGTTCACGCCGTAAAAGTCGTTCAGAAAGACATCGTCGTGGATGCCCACGGTGTTTTCGGGTATCATCAGATGTCGGCCGGCGTTGATCAAGTCGTTCTTTTGCAGGGAAAGATCGCGGATGGGCAGATTGGGGCAGGCTCTTGGGTTTCCGGCTGAAATCTGCACGTTGGGATAGCCTTGATGCCTGTTCCAGTCATAGGAATGCATCTGGGCCGAAAACTCGCGCCAGGAATAATGCTCCCTCACTGCGTCAGCAAACTTGCGATAGACTTGGTTGAAGGGATGGGCGGCACTGCGGGTGGGATCGGAAATAGATTTGGAGTTTGTATATGGTGGTATATTGCTCCATCTCACTTCCCTGCCAGCTCCGTTGATCATCAGATAAGCCGCGTTCCACAAGTTCATGGCTTCCAATCCGTAGGCTGGGGTGGGGAAGTCATCGCAGGGATGGGGTACAGTGATGATCACTGGCCTGGTGGCCGACGGGTTGTAGATGAACAGACCCCAGCCGTAGGTAAAAGCTCCCAGCTCGTCATCATTTTCGTCCGGCGTACCATTGTCGTCATAATAGCTCATATCGGGGATTTCGCGGATCATATAGTAGGTGCGGCCTGTGTCCGTATCATTGAATTGAACTACCTGATACGGAGACGCATTTGCATCCAGAACACCTTGGGCGCCATCATAGTCGCCCGCCACAAAGAGGTCGAGCATATTGCCCCAATAGATTATATCGGAGGCATTGGGTACGCGAAAGTTCCCAAAACCATTAGTTTGCACATCGTAAGGGGCGTAGGTGTTGTAGTTGGGACTTGCTACCCCCTCGGCCAGATGCGATATCCAGTTGTCATATTGGGCATTCGGCTCGCTTCCATATAGGAAATTGCGCAGCGAACCAGTTTCTACTATCAAAGCATGAGTGCATATAAACGACAAGCAGGCAAGCAATAGCAGAAAGATTTTTTTCATTGTGGCATCCTTTCTGGGTTCCATTTTTTCTTTTTTGCAAATGAACTCCGGCAAGGGATCGAGTCAAGACTTTTCTTGAGCGGCAGCTTTTCAGCCCGGAAACGGTATTCCTCCAACACCCGCTTTGAACCCGTAAAAAGATCAAAACAGCTTTAGCGGGTAAAGTGCTTGACAGTTTGCAGAGAACGCATTTTTTGGGGAGATATGGAGTGTCCGATGAAAAAAAATATCCGTAAAACCTATACTTTTGACGATGTGCTGTTGGTGCCCCAACAATCAAAAATCCTGCCTTCATCAGTGTCTCTGGAGACAAGGATCTCCCGCCGCATAACGCTCAAGATTCCGCTGCTCAGTTCCGCGATGGATACCGTCACCGAATCTTCACTGGCGATTGCCATAGCCAGGGAGGGCGGCATCGGCATTATCCACAAGAATCTGAGCATCGCCGAACAGGCACAGCAGGTGCATTTGGTAAAACGGGCTGAAAGCGGCATTGTGACCAATCCCTATACCATATCCCCCACCGATACCCTGGCCAAGGTGCTCGAGCTGAAGGACGATAAAAAGGTGGGGGGCTTCCCGGTGGTGGAAAATGGGAAGCTGGTAGGCATCCTGACCAATCGCGACATCCGCTTCGAGACCAACACAAAAAGACAGGTGCATGAGCTGATGACACCGGCTGAACGTCTGGTAACAGCGCCTTTGGGAGTGAGCGCGGAGGACGCGATCCAACTGCTGCAGAAGAACAGGATTGAAAAACTGCTGATCGTGAATGAAGATTTCAGTCTGGCGGGAATGCTGACAGTGAGGGACATTCTGAAGCGGATCAACCATCCCAACGCCGTTCAGGACAGCAAAAATCGCCTTTTGGTGGGAGCAGCCGTGGGAGCCTCCGGAGACTTTTTAGAACGAGCCCAGGAACTGACAAAAATGGGAGCGGACATCCTGGTGATCGACACCGCCCACGGACACCACAGCAACATCTCCAAAGCCATTGGGAAAATCAAGGCCACTCTGGATGTGGATGTGATCGCGGGCAATGTGGCCACCTCCAAGGCAACTCAATATCTGATAGATTGCGGTGCGGACGCCGTTAAAGTGGGCATCGGGCCAGGCTCCATCTGCACTACCAGGGTGATTGCCGGCATCGGAGTGCCCCAGCTCAGCGCCATCATGGATTGCGCCGAAACTGCCGCCAAAGCAGACATTCCTATAATCGCCGACGGAGGGATCAAGTATTCCGGCGACTTGGTGAAAGCCCTTGCCGGGGGTGCCAGTGCTGCGATGATCGGCTCGCTCTTTGCCGGCACCGACGAAAGCCCGGGAGAATATATCATTTATAACGGACGCAGATTCAAAAGCTACCGGGGCATGGGCTCCATTGGCGCCATGAAACTGGGCAGCCGGGAACGATATTTTCAGGAAGGGCGGGAAGACAACAAGCTGGTTGCCGAGGGAATCGAGGGTATGGTGCCTTACAAAGGGCCGCTGAAAGACTTTATCTACCAACTGGTGGGTGGACTCCGCTCCGGTATGGGTTATTGCGGAGCCAAAGACCTGGCAACCCTGCGCAACAATGCGGAGTTTATTGAGATCAGCGGCGCGGGTCTCAAAGAATCGCATCCCCACGACATCCTCATCACCAAGGAAACACCCAATTACAACAGCAGTGAATGAATCCGGGCTGAACCCCCAATTGACCGCCCTGCTCAATAGCTTTGTCTATTTCGTCAAGGTGGAAAAAGGAATGGCGGAGAACAGCGTTGAAAGCTACCGCGGGGACATCCAGGACTTTTTGCAATACAATACCAAGGCAATCGCGGAGTATGCGCCCGAGGACATCACGGAGTATCTTGCCACATTGTCCGGTCTGGGGCTGGCAAACACCTCCCTGGCCCGTAAAAGGGTGGCTCTCAAGCAGTTCTTTGGCTTTTTACAGGATAACGAGGTGATTCCTGGCCTGGATTTCGACAAAGTTCCCAAGATCAAGCTGGGCAAGTATCTACCGGATGTGTTGGATGTGGACACCATGTTAAAATTGCTGGACGGACTACCTACCGAAACGTGCCTCGAGCGGAGAAACAAAGTGATGCTGGAACTGCTTTATGGAACCGGTTTGCGTGTGTCTGAGCTGTTGGGCTTGAGCGTACACGACATCAACTTCACCGATCAGGTAATCCTGGTTCGGGGCAAGGGATCAAAGCAGAGATTTGTGCCTTACGTGGATGTATTGCAGCAGCTTCTGAGCACCTATCTTGCACAAACCAGGCCGGAACTCCTGAAGTTTAAAAACAGCGACCTGGTCTTTTTAAATAACCGCGGTGGAAAGCTCTCCCGTATGGGGTTTTGGAAGATACTGCAAAAGCAGGCTCTAAAGGCCGGACTCAAACAGCAGATCACACCCCACACTTTCCGCCATTCCTTTGCCACCCACCTCCTGGAGGCAGGGGTCAACCTGCGTATAGTCCAAGCGCTGTTGGGGCATTCCAGTCTGAACACCACCCAAATCTACACGCATATAGATACTAAGTATATTCTTGAAATACATAAGTGCTATCATCCCAGAGCAAAGGTATAAAGAGGTAAGCCCGTGTTTAAGAGATTTTTGTTAGTCCCGTTATTACTTGCGCTCATCCTGGCTGGAACCTCCTGCAAGGGAGGTGAAACCAAGCAGAAGAAGCAATTACGAAAGGTCCGTGTGGTCTTGGACTGGACCCCAAACACCAACCACGCGGGGTTGTATGTAGCCAAGGAACTTGGCTATTTCGCTAGAGAAGGCCTGGAAGTGGAAATCATTCAGCCGGGTGAGAACACCGCCGAAAAGATCGTGGCCTCCAACCATGCTGATTTTGGCGTGAGTTACCAGGAAAGCGTCACCATAGCCTGCACCCAGAACATTCCCATCAAATCCATCGCGGCGATCATCCAGCACAACACCTCTGGCTTTGCATCGCTCAAAAAGTCAGGAATCAAGTCTGTAAAAGACTTTGAGGGCAAAAGCTACGGTAGTTCCGGCTGGCCATCAGAACTTGAGATCGTGCGCGATGTGATGGCTCATGGCGGGGCTGACTACCGGAAACTAAAGGTGGTAAGTGGAGTTTACGATTTCTTTTCCACCATCGGTAAAGATGTTGATTTCGAGTGGATCTACTATGGCTGGGACGGCGTCCAGGCAGAACGCAGAAACATCGCCATCGACTATCTCCCCATCCGCGACTTGAGCCCGGTATTCGACTATTATACGCCGGTTTTGATCAGCAGCGATATGTTGCTGAATTCTGAGCCGGATTTGGCAAAATCTTTCCTCAAGGCAGTTGCCGATGGTTATGAATATTGCATTGCTAAGCCGGATGACGCAGCCCGGATACTGGCTAAAGCAGTTCCTGATCTGGATGAAGAGCATCTAAAACTGAGCTTGAACTACCTGAAGGATGAGTTCCGTTCGGATGCTCCCAAATGGGGCCAGCAAAAAACTGAGGTTTGGCAACGCTTTGCGGACTGGATGCATCAGAAACGCATCATCCATACAGGCGTCAACGTCACAGATCTCTACACCAACGAATTCCTGCCCTGATGCCTGTAATTCTGAGCGCGGAAGGCCTGGCCAAATCCTTCCTGCTGAACGGCGAGCCCCGGCTGATCATTTCAGGTCTGGACCTGAAGGTCAGGGATGGCGTGTTTCTGAGCATCGTGGGCAGTAGCGGCTGCGGCAAGAGCACTCTGCTTGGGTTGCTAGCCGGCATCACCCGCCCGGACAAAGGAAGAATCACGTTGCGCGGTGAAGATATCACAGGTAAAAGCGGAGTGTTGGGCTATATGCCCCAGGAGGATTTGCTTTTCCCCTGGCTAAACGTGCTGGAAAACGCCCTCATCCCGGTACGGGTAAGAAATGGCGACCTCAAAACCGCCCTTGGGAAGCTCCATCAGCTTTTGCCTGTCTTTGGCTTGCAGGATCACGCCAAACACCTGCCCTACCAGCTTTCGGGAGGCTTGCGCCAAAGGACGGCTCTGCTTAGGACCTGCATGATGGAAACCCCGCTGTTACTGCTCGACGAGCCCTTCGCCAATCTGGATGCCATCACACGGCTACAGTTGCAGGAATGGCTTAGTGAGATAACCCGGGAGCTGAAGCTCACCGTTATACTTGTGACCCACGACATCGATGAAGCGATCAGGCTCTCGGATGAAATTCACCTGATGCAGGGACAACCGGGTAACTTTGTGAAGCGATTTGAGCTGAACGAGGAGACCAAGGCGGACGAAAAGCTGAGAATCGGTCTTAAGAAAGAGATCATCGACCGGGTAAAGGGCACCCTGTAAAAATAGCTGCCTAATGGGTGTATCTGGGGTCCAGGATACGGATTTCCGCCTTGTAGTTATTGCGCAAATCGCGAATGTGCGCCATGAGTAGAAACTCCCGCTTCAGGTGAACCAACCGTGCCTTCAGGCTGTCTTTTATATCCTCAAAGCTGGCGATTTGGGCAGGTTTACGGTCGATTAGCAGCAGAATGTGCCAGCCAAATCTGCTCTTGAACGCGTCGCTGATCTGACCGGGCTGCAGGGCAAACGCCACTTCTTCCAGCTCGGAGATCATTCTGCCCCGGGGAAACCAGCCCAAATCTCCGCAACGCGGGCTACTGGGACAATCCGAACTGGTTCCGCAAATTCGGCGAAAGTCTTCCTGAGTGCTTATTTCTGCCCTTATCCTGCTGGCTTTGCGAGCGGAATCCAGACCTGAGCCGCACACCAATATGTGGGCCGCGTGCACGGTTTCTGGAATTACAAAAACCTCTTTCTGATCCTCATAAAAATTAAGCAGTTGCTGTTCGGATATCTCAATACTCTTGAAGCAATAATTGTGCACGTATTTGCGGATGATGACTCTGCGGCGGGTCTGCTCTTCAAGGTTGCGGGTCTGCTCCATGTCTCTCGGAGCGTTGTCCATTTCTTCCAGGGATTCAAACAGTGCGTCGTCAAATTCGGAATCAGATACGGACAAACCTGTCGTCAAAGCCTGATGCAAAAGCAGGTATCTGTCGATCAACCTGTTGAGAGCGTTTTTGCGTTCCCGAGGGCTGTCTATCCCGCTTAGTTTATGGGTTTCTTTTTGTATCTCGCTATCTGTGATAGCCAAATCGAAAACTTTGGCAACTATATGCATAATGGTTCCTCTGCAGAGTATTGATTAGAGAAAACGGCGGCTGATTAGTTCAGTCACTGACGATATATTAATCTCTGAAGAGCCCAATGTCAAATCAAACTTGTGTTTTCGATACCAGGTGTACTGGCGTTTGGCGTAATTTCTGCTGTGTTGGGCTGCCAAGGCTGTGCAATCCTGCAGAGACACTTTGTTTCTCAACCAAGGCAAAAACTCCCTGTAGCCCAAGCTGCTGAGCCCGGGTGAATGCTCATCGTAGCCAAGTTCCAACAGCCGCTTGATCTCGTCTGCCAGCCCTGCGGCAAGCATCTGTTCCATGCGCCGGTTGATTCGCGCATAGAGTTCTTTCCGGGGTGGATCGAGCAGAATCCTGTATGCCACATATCTTTGCTCGCGCTCCTGCCTGCGCCAGTGTTCGCTGATGGAAATCCCTGTGGCTGCCCAGATCTCCAACCCCCGCTGGATTCTCTGCCTGTCGTTGGGCGAAATCTTTCCCGCAAACTCCGGATCCGCCTCGCGCAGCTCTCCATACATTCTTTCGGGACCATCTGCTGCCATTCTTTGCCTGATGTTGTGCCTGATTTGGGCAGGAATCTCAGGCTGGGGAAAGATACCTTTCAGCAAGCCAGCAACATACATTCCTGTCCCTCCGCAGACAAGTGGAATCCTACCCTGGGAGTGCAAGCGTTCCACCACCTTCCCCGCGTCCTCGCAAAACAAGCCCACATTATAGCTTTGCGATGGTTCGATGATTGATATGAGGTGATGCGGAACCGCCTCCAGTTCGCTACTGCTGGGTTTGGCTGTCCCGATATCCATGTGCCGGTAAACCTGCCGGGAATCAGCCGAGATGATCTCGGTGTCCAGACGCCGCGCCAGCTCGATAGCCAATGCCGTCTTGCCCGAGGCGGTGGGCCCCTCGATGACGATCAGCGGGATCATACCAGGCGCTTGAATTTTTTCTCGAAATCGGTGAGCGAGAACTTGATGATCAGAGGCCTGCCGTGGGGGCAAAAATAGGGCATCTGGCAAGCAAACAACTGGTTTATAAGGTTCAACATCTCCTTGCGCGTAAGCCTTTTGCCTGCCTTGATGGCGGCTTTGCAGGCTATGGATTTAGCCAGCGAATCCCTGAAATCTGAGTTCACCTGAATCTCTTCCTCAAGCTGTTTAAGGATCTCGATAAAGACCTTGCCTCCCTGCCAGTCATCCAGCTCGGCAGGTATTTCCTCGATTACCAGTGAATCGCCACTGAATTTCTTGAGCACAAATCCGGTTTTCTCGAGCAGCTCCAGATTGTTTTCGACCAGCTCCCTGATCTCGCTCGCTATGATAGGGGGAATATCTATCACCAGTGGGATGATCAGCTTCTGGCGCACGGAGGGAGCCCCCTGGGTGCGTTGCAGCAGCTTTTCATAGATGATCCGTTCGTGCGCGGCATGTTGGTCGATCACCACCAGGCCGTCCTCCACCTGGATAAAGATATAGGTGTTGTGCAACTGCCAGGGATTGATATAATCTTCCTCGTTCTTGAGCAGCAAGCGAAAGGTAAAAGAGTCGTTGGGCAGATCGTCGGCTATCTCGAGCTGTTCGTCCTGCTTCTGCGGATTGACAAAGGGAACGCTTGTCTGAACCGGTTCACGGGGTTCGCTCTTGAACAGGTCCTCCTGATACAGGTTGCCATACTCCTTTTTGTATTCCGAAAACCTGGGCACGTCCACCCTGCTTTTGTAGATGCTCTGCTCCACCTGAGTGGCCTTGTGCACTTCACTGCCCAGATTGAACTTCTCCCTCGCGCTGGCAAACTTTTCGTGCTCATAGTTCTTGAGCGCGTCTGTGAGCGTGAGCAGGGTAAATGAGTGCACCTTCCGTTGTTCGCGGAAGCGCACTTCCTGCTTGGCGGGATGCACGTTCACGTCAATCTGCTCCGGCGGCACTTCCAGAAACAGGATGTAGGGCGGGGTGCTGCCCCTGGCCCAAACCCGCGTTTTGAGGATGAACGGCTCGTAGGCTGCCTTGATGCTGTGCCTGAGGGTTTTGTCGTTGATGAACCGTCCGTTGATGAAGGTGTATTGCATATCGATCAATTTATCGCTGCGGTCTTCCAGCCCAAAGATATATCCTGATAGAGTGTAGCCATCGCTGGAGGCGGATATCTCGATGATGTCGTCCGAGAAGAAAGCCGAACCAAACACCTCGCCCATCCTGGCCAGCCGGCTTTCAGAAGCCACAAAGGACAGCCGAGGTTTGCCATCCACTAACAGCCTGAAACTGATCTGGGGATAGAGCACAGCCTGGTAATGCATATATTTGAGGATATGGCGCAACTCAGTCTGAGCGCTGCGGAGGAACTTGCGGCGGGCGGGAATGTCTTTGAACAGGCCCTTCACGGTGATGTTGGTGCCGATGTTGGAAGAGGTTTGCCCCACATTCACCAAGCGGCCAAAACTGTAATCCACCTGAGTGGCCACCGGTTCCTCAGCCCTGCGGGTGATCAGGCTCAGCTTGCTTACGCTGGCAACGCTGGGCAGCGCCTCTCCCCTGAATCCCAGGCTACCGATGTGAACTATATCGTCCACCGTGCGGATCTTGCTGGTGGCATGCCGTTCAAATGCCAGCAGGGCGTCGTCCGGGCTCATGCCGCTTCCGTTGTCGCTCACCTGGATAAGGTCCTTGCCACCGTTTTCCACAGCCACCGCAATCTGCGTGGCTCCTGCATCGATGGCGTTTTCCACCAGTTCCTTCACCACCGAGGCCGGCCTTTCGATCACCTCGCCTGCGGCTATTTTGTTGCGTACGTCATCGGCCAGAATATGGATCGCTTTCATATCAATACCTGAAGATAGAACCGTTGGTAAACTCGCGGATAATCGAGTTGTAAGGCACCAGCGCGTCCGGGATGTCATTCACGTGGTCCAGCAGGCGTAGCAGACGCCGGGCTTCCGTATAGGCTGAACTGCTGGCCGGAACAGAGAGCAGTAGCTTCCAGGCGTGCTTGCGTAGCACCCCCAGTTCGTAGGTCAGACTGCTGTTGAACATATAGTCCGCGTTTTCCTGATAGGGAAAGATATTCTTCTCCTCGCCATCACGCACATCAGGCCAGCGCTGGATGGTCTCCATTGCCGTGTAGCCGCGGTACTGATGATCCCTCACGATTCTGCGGATCAACCTGCAATCGGTGGTGGGAATCCGGTTGTGGTCATCAATGTTGAGCTGGTTCAGGGCACTAATATAGATCTTGACCTTGCGGTTTGCGGGTACTGATGCCGTGAGCATGTCATTGAGTCCATGGATGCCTTCCATCACGATCACGTCCTCAGGATTGAGCTTGATCACCTGATTGCTGGGACGCCGTTTGCCCCGGGTGAAATCGTAATGCGGCAACACCACTTCCTCGCCGTTGAGTAGTTGCGTGAGTTGCAGGTTCAGATAATCCAAATCGAGGGCATGAATGGACTCAAAATCGTAGCTGCCATCCGGCTTGCGCACTGTTCTGTCGCGGTCGATGAAATAGTCGTCCAGCCCGATCACAATAGGCTTGGCTTTGCTGGCGCGCAGTTGAATGGACAGGCGTTTGGCAAAGGTGGTTTTGCCGGAGGAAGAAGGCCCCGCGATCAGGATCAGTTTGATATCTTTGTTGGCATGTATATCCGCCGCGATCTCCGCGATCTTCTTTTCCTGCAAAGCTTCCTCGGTCAGGATGAACTCCGAGACATTATAGTCGTCGATCAGTTTGTTGATGTCTATTATATTGTGCACCTTGAGGATATCAAGCCATTTATCATGTTCCTGGTGTAGCGAGAATATCTTGTTTGGCAACACAAAGGGTCTTACAACTTTGAAATCCGGCCCGGAAGGAAAACGAAGAATGAAGCCCGGGTCTTGGTAAACCACATCGAATTCATTCACGATACTGGTGCGGTCTGCCAGGGGACGTATAAAGGAATCGTAGTATTTGCCACAGCGATAGATCGACACGCTGTCCCGGTAATTGTATTTCAAGTTCTTGACCAGGTCTTTACGGCCCATGGAGCCAAAGATATCCAGGGCTTCCTCGGTGCGCACCTCTATCCTGTCGATGGGAATATCGTTTTCCACAATGCGCTGCATTTCCTCCAACAAGCGCGTGCAGTCATCCGCGGTCCAGAGCTGGTCGCCAAAGAATTCGCAAAACACTCCGTCGCCCACCGAGTGTTCCACCACCAGAGTGTTGTTCTCACCCAGAATATTGTACGCCGCTTTGGCCATCACAAAGATCACAGAATCATGATAGATCCTGCTGCCTTCCGGATGTTTGTAAGTGATGCAATCCACCATGGTATTCTGAGCTGGGACATATTCGTCATTGACATATTGGCGATGATTGATTTTATAGGACAACACGGTCTTGGTGGAGATGTCAGTAGCGCGCACTATCTCACTGATAGGCATGGGATTATCAAGCTCCACCAGACTGTGCTTGAAACCATCTAATCTAAGGTCGATGATCATGGATTATTTCCTTTGTTTTTCCTGATGCCCGCTTCAAGTTTCTTTAGCAGCGGGAATTTGGACGCCCGACGGCATCCGACGCCACGATTATCCGACCTGTTAATTAGTCAAGATTTTAGGAGAAGAACAAGTGAAGAGATTGAGTAAGAAGCAACTCCTGCTCAGGGAACTCCGCTATATCGGCGGGATTCTCATTGGAGCGGTATTTTTTGCCATCGGCTATTCTTGGTTTTTACTGCCCTACAACATGGCTCCGGGAGGTGTGGGAGGCTTGTCCCAGATCATCAACCGTTTAACAGGAATTCCAAACGGAATCAGCATGATTATGATCAACGTCCCCCTCTTCGTGATTAGCTTTATCTTCATCGGTAAGTCGTTTGGGGCCAAATCTATTTTTGGCATGCTGGTCTCCTCTTTGATGACGGACTTTATGCACCTCAAGGTTCTGGCCCGCCTGGGTTGGGTTGATCTTGCCAAACACACATTCGTGGTGGGTGGACACACCATCCATGCCTTCCTCGGTCCGGAGGACATGATTCTTTCAGCCATTGCCGGTTCAGTGACTCTGGGACTGGGTTTGGGCATGATCTTCAAATCCCGCGGTTCCACAGGCGGCACAGATATTCCCGTGGCCCTCATCAAGCAAAAAGCTGGAATTTCCATCGGTACCGGATACTATTTTGTGGAAACCGGCATCATCCTGGCTGTGGCATTATTCTTAAAAGACCCCAAGGTATTGATTTTAGGATACATCAACCTCTTTATCACCACGAAGATCACCGACCTCGCCTCGGAAGGCCTGCCCTACATCAAGGGTGTGTTCGTGATCTCACCCAGGGTTGATGAGATCAAGGAAGACATCTACGCCGAGCTTGACCGCGGCGTCACCTTCTTCAAAGCGCTGGGCGGCTATAAAAAGAAGGAAACCGAAGTGCTATTCTGCGTGCTAAACCGCCGCCAGGTACCCCAACTCACCGACATTGTCAAAGACATTGATCCCGAAGCCTTTATGATCGTGACCGATGTCTATGACGTGCTTGGCTATGGCTTCAAAAGCCGAAAGCTGGATCTGAGCGACTGACGCCCTCCTTTCCAACCATTGCTCGAGCTTGAGTCTTCCGTAGGTCATCCTTAACCCGGTAAGGGATGACCTAAGGATGATAGCCCCAAAGCCTCTGGCAGCGAGGGACGGAGGTGTGTAATAAAATGGGGTATGTTCTGATATTTATATTGATTCAGAACGTATTCCGTTCATATTAACATACTTTCAGATAGCAAGATACCTCATCAGTTCAAAGACGGTCTCTGCCGATTTTGATGGCAACCTGTCAGGGTGAGGCGCTTTCGATCTGCAGGATCCTGTCCCGCAGTTCCGCGGCCCGCTCAAAATCAAGCCTGGAGGCTGCCCGCTTCATTTCTTTCCTTAGCAACTCCAGCATCTTGTCGCGATTGTCCAGATCAAGATATTGGAAGAATTCCTCTTTGTCCGGTTTTGCCTCTTCCTTTGCTTTGTCGATTGAGGCGTAACCTTCGGCGATAGCAGTGGACTGCATGATCTCCTCTATCGTTTTGGTAATGGTCTGAGGAGTGATTCCGTGGAGTCTGTTATACTCCAGTTGCTTCTGACGGCGGCGGTTGGTCTCATCCAGGGTGCGCCTGATGGCGTCCGTAATCTCGTCCGCGTAGAGTACCACCTTACCATCCACATTTCTGGCGGCGCGTCCCGAGATCTGGATCAGCGACCTCGCTGAACGCAAAAATCCGGTCTTGTCCGCGTCCAAAATCGCCACCAGTGACACTTCCGGCAAGTCAAGGCCTTCCCTCAGCAGGTTCACGCCCACGATCACGTCGAACTCGCCCAGGCGCATGGCGCGTATTATCTGCGCGCGTTCGATGGAGTCGATCTCGCTGTGCAGATAGCGGCATCTGATGCCCGCGTTTTGCAGATAGGTGGTGAGGTCCTCGCTCATGCGTTTGGTGAGGGTCATCACCAGCGCTTTGTGCCCCCTGGCCACCCTTTCCCTGATCTGGCCGATGAGGTCGTCCACCTGGTTGCGAATGGGTTTGACCTCCATTTCAGGATCCAGCAGTCCGGTGGGACGGATCACCAGTTCCACGATCTCGCCCTGGGTGAGTTCCAGTTCATAATCAGCCGGCGTGGCGGACATAAAGACCACTGTGCGCATATAGTTTTCAAACTCCTCAAAACGCAGGGGACGGTTATCAAAAGCAGAGGGCAGCCGAAAACCGTAATCCACCAGGTTCTTCTTGCGGGTATAGTCGCCCCCGAACATCCCATGCACCTGGGGGATGGTGACGTGTGATTCATCTATGATAAAAATAAAGTCTTCGGGAAAGTAGTTCAGCAGGCAACTGGGCGGTTCTCCGGGCGGCGATCCAGTGAGGTGGCGGGAGTAGTTTTCAATGCCGGAACAGTAACCCAATTCAGCCAGCATTTCCAGATCGAACTTGGTGCGCGACTTGATCCTGTCCGCTTCCACATATTTCTGGTTTTCCAAAAAGAAGGCCACCCGCTCATCCAGCTCGCGCTCGATATTCTGCAGCGCGCCGCGTAGTTTGTCTTCGTTCATAATGAAGTGGATGGCGGGATACACAGGATAGCTGTCCACCTTGCCCAGACTCTGGTAGGAGATGGGATGCAGCTTTTCCAGGCTCACGATTTCGTCGCCGAAAAACTCCACCCGCAGGCAATGTTCCAGATAAGCGGGATAGATATCCACAATGTCACCCCGCACGCGGAACGCTCCCCGTTCAAAGGCAATGTCATTGCGGCTGTAATGGGCTGTCACGAGCTTTTGGAGCAGGCTGTCGCGATCCATTTCCATACCCACTTCCAGCCTGATCAACGCTTCCCGGTATTCCTCGGGCACGCCAAGCCCGTAGATGCAGGAGACGGATGCCACGATGATCACGTCCCGCCGCTCCATCAGGCTCATGGTGGCACGCAGGCGCAGCTTTTCGATTTCATCGTTGATATCCGCGTCCTTTTCGATGTAGATATCTTTGCCGGGAATGTAGGATTCCGGCTGATAATAGTCGTAATATGAGATAAAGTACTCCACTGCGTTTTCCGGAAAGAGTTGCTTGAGCTCACCATAAAGTTGCGCGGCCAGGGTCTTGTTGTGGGAAAGCACCAGCACCGGACGGTCGAACTGAGCGATGGTGTTGGCAATGGTGAAGGTTTTGCCGCTGCCGGTTACTCCCAGCAACACCTGAAAGCGTTTATTTTCCCTGATCCCAGCCACCAGGGAAGCTATGGCTTCCGGCTGGTCGCCGCTGGGCTCATAATTGGAGTGGAGTTTGAAAATTCCCATGATACCTCTGCTCTTGTCTGTTTGGCATTCCTGCCGTCTAGCTTTTGATTGCTTGGATTTGAGACGAGTCTTTTTTCAGTTTTAACTTGACTTTTATCTTTGTCGCCAAAGCTTGGACACAGATAAATGAGAAGCTCGTTTTTGTCGAGAAAATAAACTGTGGAGCGATAAAATGTCTGAAGACCTGCAAATCAATTTTGAAAACCTGCTCAAACTGGGCTATGCCGTGGTGGATGTCCGCTACAAGGATTACGATGTGTGCCAGGACAGCCTCAAACTGGTCATTGCCAGAGTGGACTCCGACCGGGATGAGTTCTATCAGGATATGCTCAAACAATACACTTCCATCGAGTTCAAACCCAGCGAGATGTTTGAAGTCTGGACCGAGATCCTCAACCACAAGATCGTCACCAGCAAAGCCCTCAACCGGGATATTGCCATCAAGGTGGCAGCCCTGGATTATATCGAGACAGTTTATAAAGCCCGATGATCGGCCAGATCCTGCTGATTATCAAGCCCAAAACTGTTGCCCACGGGCATGTAGGACACATCTTCTCCCTTATGGAAGAAGCGGGATCTCCGCTGCGCAAGGCGAGAGGCAGGTATAATATGGGATATCTACGCGAAAGGCATCACTGAGAAACGCAGCCCACGCACAGGACAGCGCAGATAAAGCAAAGCGGGAAATCGGCTTGGTATTTCCAAGCTGACTTGCATAAGCAACAGACAACCCCTTACAGTTTTTAGGAGCAATACAAACCATAAATACTACTCCGTTGGTGAGAGTTAAACACTCATTCTCGGTTTGAATACAGCGATATCCTGTCATCATACAGAAACACAATCAGTTATGCCTTATCACAAAAGACCTACAGCCAGGTTTTCGCAGCTCAGAATCGCTATTTTCATCAAATACAAACCATTGGCAAGCTGAACCATATTCTCGAATTTGCAGAAATATATTGACAAGATACTACATCTTATATAAATATGGTTTCGTGAGCTGGATTGAAACAGATCCCTCACGAAAATGAGCAAAAAAAAAGGAAGGAGGATTCAGATGAATCGCAAGTCCCTTGTTCTGTTGTTGATATCACTTGTCCTTGTGGCAAGTGGCTTATTCGCTACCGATAGCCGCATGACCGCATTGGGCTATCCCTATGGATTTATCCGGGATGACACAGATATCCACACTTTTCCCTCCACTATCTTCAGATACAATCGCAGCGTAAGCGGAGAGCTCCTAACAGCTGGTAATTCCTTGGATTGGACAATCGGCACCAATGTTCCATTAAAAGCCAATGTGCTGGGCTTTTACCTCAATCTGCCCACGCAAGTGGATTTAGACGGCCATATCAACTGGCCCGGTTTTGATCTCGATCTCAGCCGCAAGGTCCAGTTCTACTATGGCTTCAAGGATAAGTTCGCCCTTGGCTTCGGCATGGCGATCGACAGTGAAAAAAACACTCGTGAAATTGATGCTACCAATACCGATTACACCGAAGACCTGAGCGCTCACTACTTTGAGATCAGTGCTGGAATGAGTGTTGACAAGATGGACTTGGGCGCCAAGATCTATCTACGTGGCGCCTCCGCTGGCGATGACGATAACAACGCCATTGTTGACGAATCCAGTCACTCAGGGCTTGGAATCACGCTCGGTGGCCGCTATTTCATCCAGGAAAACAACAGTTTGGATCTGGTGGCCCTCGCCAACCTCGGATTCGAGAGCATGGGCGACAAGGTGGAGTATGGAGCAGGCAATGCAGAGGAAGAAACCAGCTATTCCCGCCTGGGATTCGGACTGGGCGTGGGCGCGGATTACAAGATAGCTCCCAACCATCACATTGTTCTCACCGTGAAACCCATCAATTTGATCTCAATGAGTTCCACCAATACCAACTCGGTGAACAACGACGAGTTTAAGGATGGGTTATCGCTGGTGTTCCTCCCCGAATACAGCTTGGGTGTTGAATCTCAAATCACAAAATGGCTCACCGGCAGAGTGGGAGCCAACCAAAGATATGTGTTCTGGAAAATTTCTGAAGAATCTGAATATTCTTCTGGTAATGATGAAATTGAGACCTGGGCTAACTATGACTCCTTCTTTGATATGAACCTGGGTCTGGCTTTGCACTTTGGCAAATTCACGGTCGATACGGTGTTCACCAAGAGCCTGTTGCATGATGGACCGGACTTCCTTGGCGGACAAACCGCTGGTCTGGCCAATCAGGTGTCTGTAAAATTCGAATTCTGATAACCTATAAACCAAATAATAACAAGGGACACCCTCACGGATGTCCCTTTTTCTATATTCTGGCTGAGCGGATCAGAGACCCAGGCCGGAGATATCCAGTCCCAGATCCTTCACCATAAACTCGATGTCCTTTTGCAGATTGGGAATGATGGGCACACCCAGTTCGCGCACCTCTTGTTCTTTCTCATATTCTTTTTCGCCTGCCACCCAGATGCGGTCCTGTCCCGGGAAACGGCGTGAGTTTTGCAATTCGCGGCAGATTGCCCCTGTGGTTCGCTTGAAATCGTCAATCTCTGTGAAGAAGTCGATGTTGATGGCCAAAAAGAAATGTCCCAGTTTGTATGGCGCGGCCTTGCCGGAGGCATCCTTGCCCAATAGCTGGTTAAGAAACGCACCCTGTTGCAGGGCCGAGCAAAGAATTTCCACCATGGTGGAAAGCCCGTAGCCCTTATGGCTTCCGGTGAGTTCATCTGTCCCGCCGATGGGAAGCAGGGAAGCGGTCTGCTTCACCAGATCGACCAGGAGTTTGGGTGTGTCGGTTTGAGGCTTGCCCTCCAGATCTATTGCCCAGGCGGGGGGAGTGTCCTTTTCTTCCCGGGCATACTGTTCGATCTTACCCCTTTGGGTGATGGAGGTGGCGGCATCGTAGATGAACGGATAGGGCAGGTCTGTTGGCGCGCCGAAACAGATGGGGTTGGTGCCCAGAAGAGGTTCAACCCCATGG
>DFUX01000046.1 GCA_002379855.1 Cloacimonetes bacterium UBA4175
GTCATCCTTAACCCGGTAAGGGATGACCTAAGGATGATGGCACCAAAGCGAGGAGCAGCAAGGGATGGCGGCGTGAAGCAAAAGCGGAATATTTCACTTGACTTGCGGGGCGGATCAGATAAGCTGCCCTGCAGCATGATATGGAGAACAGCATGAAGCAACAGCATGAAACAGAAGACAGAAACATATTGATTTTCCCGGTGGGGAAGCATCCCTACAACGGGTTGCATGATGAGACGCTCCTGTCGGACACAACGCGCTGGCTGATCGTGGGCAGTTTTCCGCCCCCGCGGTACGTCAGCTTTGGCGGGCAACTGAGGCAAAGATTGCCGGAAGGAGACATGGACTACTATTACGGCAGCCGGAACAACGCGTTCTGGAGCCTGCTGCAGGAGGTTTTTGGGCAAAACTGGTCTTTGGACGCAGCGGACAAGGAAATACCCAAGCACTTGATCAAGAGTTGGTTGCGCAAACATAACGTCGGTGTCGTTGACATCATTCAAACCGCTGCCAGGCGGGGAAACTCTGCCTCCGACAGTTCCCTGCAGGTGTTTTCCACCGTGCCCGTCGGGGGTATACTGCCCCTCATGCCCCAGATTGAACGGATATTCTGCACCAGTTTCTATGTTAAAAATTTGTTAATCAAACAAATGCGTGTCGATCCCGGTATTCGCGCCCTCGCGGTTGATCCTGGTGACAGACGCTTGCTGCACGTGGAGTTGGAGGACATGAAGCTGGATATATACACGCTGATCTCGCCTTCGCCCCAAGCCTTCAAGAGCCTGGCACGTGACCCCTTTTACAGGGCCAATCCCGGCGCCTGGCCCAGCCTGGCCGCCTTCCGGCTGGAGCAATACCGCCGCGCCCTGCTGCCTGTTCTGGAGAAAGAGGGGCTGAAAAAGCACGAACCTGATTTTACTTGACCTGTAGAGCGGGCCCGGGCAGGATGCAGCGGTTGGTAAAATGATGAGTTTGTTCAGAGCTTTACAGTGTTCCAAAGCCACGCGGGGACGGCGTTCCGCTGGTATCCGCCGTCTGGCGCCGCTGGTTCTGCTGCTTTGCCTGCTGCCCTTTTCCGCGGCGGCGCAGCGCAAAACGGTGGTGCTCAAGGTTTTTGAACTGCCCGACGCCCGGCATACCGATGCCAACAGCAAAGCCGACCTGGCGGTGATCAACGCCTTCCGCCAGAAATATCCGTGGATCGAACTGCGCTCCTTTTCCGGCATCAAGATCGAGGGCATGGACCTGGATTCCGGCCCGCTGCTGGCGATCGCGGGGGGAGTGGCGCCGGACGTGATGTATGTAAATTTCCGCCAGAGCGACACCTATATCCAAAACAACCTGCTCTATCCGCTGGATGAGTTTATGGCGCGGGAAAGCGCGGAAGACCTCGCCCTGCGGGTGGAAAAACCCGTCTGGCAGGTGATTCGCAGGCAGAAAAAGGGGGATAGCAAAGAGCGGGTCTGGGCCTTGCCCTATGAGACCCTGGTGCGCGTCCTGATGTACCGCAAAGACCTGTTCAAGAAATGCGGCCTCGATCCCAACCGTCCCCCGCGCGACTGGGCGGAGTTTGCCGCCTATGCGAAACAGCTAACCGATCCCAAGGCCGGAACCTATGGTACCATCCTCGCCATCGGCCCGCAGGCAGCTTATGACTGGCTGCCCTTTTTGTGGGCGGCAGGCGGCGACGCGGTGACCTACGACGCGGACAACAGGCAGTGGCGGGCTTCCTTCGCCTCGCAGGCGGGTGTGGAGGCGATGGAGTATTACCTCGACCTCGCCACGCGCCCCTGGACGGACTCCGCGGGCAAGCTCCAGCAGGGCTTCGCCATCCGCGACGGCAACTGGGGCAACCTCTGGCAGGAAGGCAAGATCGGGATGCGCATGGACTACCTTTCGCAGCAGAACATGGGCGGCAAATACGATCCCAACCTCTACGGCTTCGCGCCAAGCCCCGCCGGGCCTTCCGGACGCGGAGGCAGCGAAATCAACTGCCGCATGATGGGAATCTTTTCCGGTGCCGGAATCAGCAACAACGCCGGACTGGGACAGCGTGACCCGCGGGAGGTGCGCGAGGCGGCCTGGACTTTCATCCGCTTCTACGACAGCGAGGAAGCGCGGCGCATCCGCATGAAGGTGATGGTGGAAAACGGCTATGGCAAGATGCAGAATCCGGTGTTCCTGCAGCGCTATGGCTATGGCGAATACCTGCGCTACGCCCCGGCGGGCTGGCTGCAGACCTTTGAGACCGCGATGCGCGAGGGGCGTCCCGAACCCTTTGGCGACAACTGCCAGAAAGTTTATGAATACATGACCTATCCGCTGGACGAGCTGATCGGCCTGCAACTGGCGGGCAAGCTCGGCACCGACCCCGCGGCACGCAAAGCCGCCATCAAGCGGGTGCTGGCGCGGGCGGAACAGCGCACCAACGCGGAGATGATCGGCCATCTGCCGGAAGCCACGCGCAAAGCCCGGGAACGATGGGCGGCCGTGGTGGCGGCGCTGATCCTTTTTGCCTTTTGCTTCACGCTGTGGCGGGTGTGGAAGATTCTGGCCCCGGAGCGGGGGAGTGGCGGGGGACAGCAGACCAAACGCCTGGGCTGCGTCCTGCTGCTGCTTGCTCCCGCGGCGATCAGCATCTTTGTGTGGAAATATGTGCCCCTGATCAGCGGCAGCGTTATGGCGGTGCAGGATTACAGCCTGGTGGGCCCCAGCCCCTTTGTGGGCATGGCCAATTTCGCGGAGATGCTTTTCGATCCCAGTTGGTGGTCCTCTGTGGGCAAGACCTTGTATTACATGGCGTTGAACCTGGGACTGGGCTTTTTCCCGCCCATCATCCTGGCCATCATGCTGCAGGAGGTTTCGCGCGGCAAGATGATCTACCGGGTGATCTACTACCTGCCGGCGGTGATCAGCGGGGTGATCGTGATCTACCTCTGGAAACTGCTCTACGCCCCGGGTGACGTGGGCGCCCTGAACCAGTTGCTGACCGCTTTCGGCCTGCCCAAGAGCCGCTGGCTGCAGGATGAAAAACTGGCCATGCTTTGCGTGGTGCTGCCTGTGGTTTGGGCGGGAGTGGGGCCGGGTTCGCTGATCTACCTGGCGGCGCTCAAGAACATCCCCAATGAGCTTTACGAGGCGGCGGACATCGATGGGGCGGGCTTTTTTGCCAAGATTCGCCATATCGTGTTTCCCAGCCTCAAGATGCTGATCATCGTGCAACTGATCGCGGCCTTCATCGTGGCGGCGCAATCCAGCGACTTTATCCTGGTGATGACCTTCGGCGGGCCCAACGAGGCGACCCGGGTGGCAGACCTGATGATCTTTGAAAAGGCTTACCTCTATCTGCGTTTCGGGCTGGCGACAACCATGGCCTGGATGCTGAGCCTGCTGCTGATGGGCTTTACGGTGCTGCAGATACGCTATATCTCACGCATGGAGTTCCGCGTGGCGGGCCGGGAGGACGAATGAGTATCATCGGCAGGGTGGGCAGGCAAAGCTTCAAGGTGCGGGCGCTGAACGCGTCTTTGCACGTCATCCTGCTGCTTGGCTCGGTCACGATGGTCTATCCCTTTTTGCTGATGATTTCCTCATCGTTCAAGAGCGCGGTGGACAGCACCCAGCTGGATCTGGTGCCGCGCTATGTTTACCGGGACGGCGCGCTCTACCAAAAGTATCTGGAAAGCCGCTACAACGAGGAAAGCAGCCGTCTGATGGACAACTATCCGGGCGGCTGGATCGCCTTTTCCGAGGTGGAACTGCCCTCGGACGGCAATCCCGCTGTGTATGAGGATTGGAAGCGCTTTCTGCGGGAACGCGGCGGGGACTACGGAGTCAATTTCTACTATGTGTCGGAGCATTACGGAAGAGGGGTCTATCCGCTGGCGCAGAGGCAATACCGCAAGCTGCTGCGCGAGGAAAACGGCGGCGACCTGGCGGCCTTCAACCGCCGCTACAACACCGGGGCTAAAAGCTGGGAAGAGATTTCGGTGGAGGAAAAGGACATCTTTTTGCGCAACTTTGCCAGCTCCACCCAAGGCTATCTGGGCAGGTTCCGCCGCTTCAAGGAGCAACGCCCGGACTGGCAGCGGCTCTATATGAACCCGGACGGAACCTTTGTCAACGCCATCCTGATCCCCACCTTCCAGGGCAATCTGGACAAGCTGAACAAGGAGTTGGGCACCAGCTACGCCACCTGGAGCCAGGTGATCCTGCCCGAAAGCTGTCCCGCCCGGGGCGACCCGCTGCGCCCCTACTGGCTGGAATATGCGCGGGAAGTGCTTTCCATCCAGCATCTGCGGCTTTCCCCGGAGGCGGAGCCGGGATTCCGCCGGGCGCTGAAGGAAAAGTACGGCGGGATCAGCCTGCTGAACACCGCCTGGCAGGCATCTTACAGCAGTTTCGAGCAGGTCGGCATTCCCGTCCGCCTGCCGGACAGCGGCGCGCAAGTGGACGATCTGGCCCTGTATATCCAGACCAGGGCGGCTCCCGAAGAACTCAGGATAGTGAGCGTGGCGGCGGGGTTCAGGGACTGGTTGGAGGATAAGTATGGCTCCCTCGGCGCGCTCAACCGGGCTTGGGGAAGCAGCTACACGGGCTTTGGGAAAGTCCCTTTCCCCAGCGCGGAGATCGACAGGGGAACTTTTATGGAGCGCAAGGGCGCCATCCGGCGGGAGTTTCTCACCCGCAACTATGCCATGGCGCTGGATCAGATGCTGGCGGACTCCCGCTCGCTGCGCAACACCCTGATCTACGTGCTGCTCTCCATCTTCTTCGCGGTCACGGTCAACCCGCTGGCCGCCTACGCGCTCAGCCGCTTCAAACCGCGCTTCACGCATCAGGTCATCATGATCTTCATGCTCACCATGGCTTTCCCGGCGATGGTGATGGGCATTCCGAACTTTCTGATGTTGAAGCGTTTGAACCTGCTCAACACCTTTTGGGCGCTGGTCTTGCCCGCTGCGGCGGATGGCTACTTCATCTTCCTGCTCAAGGGCTTTTTCGACAGCCTGCCGCGGGAAATCTATGAAAGCGCCAGCCTGGACGGAGCGGGGGAGCTGCGCATGTTCTGGCAGTTCACCATGTATCTCAGCAAGCCGATCCTGGCGGTGATCGCTCTGGGGGCCTTCAACGCGGCTTACCGCAACTTCCTTTTTGCCTTCCTGGTCTGCCAGGATCAGTCGATGTGGACCCTGATGGTGCACATCTACGAGCTGTTGCAGCGCGCCAGCAGCGGAGTGGGCTACGCCGCCCTGGTGATTGCCGCCATCCCCACGCTGGCGGTGTTTGTCTTCTTCCAGAATATCATTATCCGGGGCATCGTGGTCCCCATGGAGAAATAATGCACAACGAAAAGATCCATATCGAGCGGATCAAACGCCTCGTGGAGAGGCAGAAAGCGCTGCTGCACGGGGAAAAGCTGCCCGTGCGGGCGGAGTATGTGAGCGCGGCGGATCCCATCCCGCAGGAAAAGCTCGCCTCGATGAGTTTCAAGGAGATCGAAGTCGGCGGACTGTGGGGCAAACCCTGGCAGAGCGCCTGGTTCAGGATCAGCGGGCAGGCTCCGGCAACCCCCGCGGGCATGGAACTGGGGCTGTGGTTCGATTGTGACGGCGAAGCCTGCGTGTTCAAAGGCCAAACTCCCTGGCAGGGCCTGACCCCCAAGGTGGACTGGTATCACAACGCCGCCAAGTATTTCGTTCCCCTGCCCCTGCAAGAGGGGGAACGGGTGGAACTGCTGATCGAGGCCGCCGCCAACGACCTTTTCGGCGGGGGAAAAAGCGAGTATAGGCTGCGGGAGTGCAGCCTGGTCTGGCGTGATCCCCGGCTGCGCAAGCTACTCTGGGACATCGAACTGCTGCTGGATCTTGCGCTCAGCCTGCCCAATGGGCAGACCCGCAGGCAGCGTATCCTGTATGGACTGAACCGGGTTTGCGACCTCTGGAACAGCGACAGGGAAGCCTGCGCGGGCATTCTGGACGACCTGCTCGCCAAGCCAGCTAATGCCAGCGCGCTCACCGCGTTCAGCGTCGGTCACGCCCATCTGGATCTGGCCTGGCTCTGGCCCCTGCGCGAGACCAAACGCAAGGGCGGCAGAACCTTCGCCAACGCGCTGCGCCTGCTGGAACGGTATCCGGACTATATCTTCGGTGCCTCCCAAGCCCAGCTCTATCTCTGGATGAAGGAGCTGTATCCCGCTCTCTACGCGCAGGTTAAAAAGCGCGTGGCGGAAGGCAGATGGGAGGTGCAGGGGGCGTCCTGGGTGGAGTTCGACACCAATCTCATCTCCGCGGAGTCCGTCATCCGCCAGTTCATGTACGGCAAACGCTTTTTCCGTGAGGAGTTCGGCGTGGAGCCGGATGTCCTCTGGCTGCCCGACTGCTTCGGCTTCAGCGGCAACCTGCCCCAACTGATGAAGGGCTGCGGCGTGGAGCAGTTTATGACCCAAAAGCTATCCTGGAACGAAAGCAACGCCTTCCCCCACAACCTCTTCCTGTGGGAGGGCATCGACGGCAGCCGGGTACTGGCGCAACAACTGCCCACCCACGACTATAACTTTTCCAACAATCCCTCCGCCTTCCTGAAGACGGAGGAACGCTTCGCCCAGAGCGAGATTTGCGACGCCTTCCTCAACCTCTATGGCATCGGAGACGGTGGCGGCGGGCCCACCGAGGCGCATCTGGAGTATGGCCTCCGGCAGCGCGATCTGGAGGGCGTGCCGAAGTTCCGCTTTGCCAGGTCGTCAGACTATTTCGAGCATCTGAAGGCTCTGGACCGCTCCCTGCTGCCTGTGATGCCCGGCGAGCTTTATCTGGAGTATCACCGCGGCACCTACACCACCCAGGCGCGGATGAAGCGGGACAATGCGCGGGCGGAAAGGCTGCTCAGGGCGGCGGAATACCTGGCCGCGCTCACCGGCGGGGAAGAATATCCCCGGGAACTGCGCCCCGTGTGGCAGGATACCCTGTTGCTGCAGTTTCACGACATCATCCCCGGCTCCTCGATTGGCATGGTTTATAACGATGCCAGTGCCATCTGCGCCGGTAACCGCAAAATCCTGGATGACTTTCTGAACCAGCGCGCCGCCGGACTTACCACCTCCGGGGAAGCCTCACCCGGCCAGGGCTGGCTGCTGCTCAATCCCTCTCCCGCATCCAAGACGGAATGGCTGCCGCTTCCCGCCCCTGCCGAAGGCCTGCTGCCCTGCGGGGAAGACGGCGTCCCCCTCACCTGTTGCTCCACCCCGGAGGGAACGCTGGTCAAGGCCAGCCTGCCCGCCTGGGGAGTGGGTTCCATCGCCTTCAAAGCCGGAGTGGGGGAGATTCCCAAGCCTATTCCTCTGGCTGGCTATTGCCTGGAAAATGAGTTCCTGCGCGTGACCGTAACCCAGCAGGGAAGCGTGAGCGAGGTGTGGGACAAGGAGTCCGGAACGCCGCTCCTCGCCTCAGAATCAAACCGCCTGCTGCTCTGGGAGGATGAACCCAACAACTGGGGCGCCTGGGATATCAACCACTTTTACCGCACAACCACACCCACGCCTGCGGAGGGGATCAGCCTGGAAGCGGCGCAAAACTACACCCTGCCCGGGGAATTTGCCCGCCTTGTCCAGACCTTGCGCGTGGGCTCCTCCATCCTGCGGCAGACCCTGGAACTGCGCCGGGGAGAGCGCCTGCTGCGCGTCTCGCACCACATCGACTGGCAGGAAAAGCACAAGATGCTGCGCGCGCACTGGTATCCCGATGTCCGCTCTGCCCAGGCCAGCTTTGGCATCCAGTCCGGCATGCTGGGACGCAGCGCCAAGCCCCGCAACGCCTGGGAGGAAGCGCGCTTCGAGGTGCCTTTCCAAAAGTTCTTCGATCTTTCCCAGGCAGACCGCGGCTGCGCCATTTTCTGCGCCGACAAGTTCGGCTGCCATGTGCGCGACAACGAGATGGACCTCAACCTCTTGCGCTCTCCCGCCGACGTTGACCCCCTGGCAGATTTGGGCGAACACGAATATTCCTACGCGGTTTACTTCCACAGCGGAGACTATGCCGGCTCCCGGCTCTGGCAGGCTGCCGAGGCCTTTTGCGCCGATCTGCTCTGCCTGGAAGTGCCCGCCCTCGCCAACCCTCTGCCCCGTCCGCCCGTGCGCCTGCTTTCCGATGCCGTGACCCTCGATTGGATCAAGCCCGCTGAATCCGGCGGCGGCATCGTTGTCCGCCTCCATGAATGCGCGGGAGGTTCCGCCGAGGCTACTCTTTTGGCACCCGGCCACCATCTCTGGAGCGTCTGCGACCTGTTGGAAAACCCCTTGCCGGACAGCGAAGCGCAGCCCATCGGCGAGCGGGGCATCCGCCTCAGTTTCAAGCCCTTCCAGATCAAAACCCTGTTGATAAGGTAGGAAACATGCTTCCTAAGCCCAAAAAGTATCACCCCCTCAAAGAGACGTTCCGCCCCAGCCCGTTGCTTATTATCATGTGCTGTCCCCAACTCTCCGCCAGTGCCCACAGATATCTCTCCTCCAGCCTGGAAAGCAGTTACAGCAAGCTGTTGGACTTCATGGATCCAGACAGCGAAACCCCGCATAGCGTAAGCCTGGAACTTACCCCGCGCAAGGGAAAGCGTCCAGGCGGCCATTACAAGATAGTCAGCCGTCCCCAGGACACGGTGATCAGCGCGCAGGACTATCCCGGCCTGGTGCATGGCGTGCAGAGCCTGCGGCAGATTTGGCACAAGGCTGCCCGCCAAGGCAAAAAGGACTCCGCGCGACTGCCCTGCTTCGACCTGGAGGACTGGCCCTCCTTTCCTTGGCGGGGACTGCATCTGGACACCAGCCGCCACTATTTTGACTACAAGGTTATCCGCCGCTATCTGGACTGGATGGCGGCCGTCAAACTGAACAAATTCCACTGGCACCTAAGCGATGACCAGGGCTGGCGGCTGGAGAGCAAACGCTTTCCCCGCCTGCATGAAGTGGGCGCCTGGCGCAAAGAGGAGGATGGCAGCCTTTACGGCGGTTTCCACACCCGGAAGCAGGTGCGCCTGGTGCTGGATTACGCGCGGGACCGCGGCATCGAGGTGGTGCCGGAGATCGACATCCCTGGCCACGCCATGGCGATCCTGGCCGCCTATCCGGATCTGGCCTGCTTCCCCCGGGACTTTGAGCCGCTCAACGTCTGGGGCATTTCCACGGACATCCTCTGTGCCGGTAAGGACAGCGTGATAGATTTCCTTAAAGAATTGCTGGATGAGGTGTTGGAACTCTTTCCCGGCCAATACATCCATCTGGGCGGCGACGAGGTGCCCAAGGAGCGCTGGAAAGAGTGTCCCCGTTGCCAGCGGCGCATCCGGGAAGAGGGTTTGCGGGATGAAGAACACCTCCAGGCCTGGTTTTTGCATCAACTGGTGGCTCATGTGCAAAAACGCGGCAGGGATGTGATCGGTTGGGATGAGATTCTGGACGGCGGGATCGACAGCCGGCCGATCGCCATGTGCTGGCGCGGAGACGGGGTGGATGCCGCCCGCATGGCTCATGACAACGGCAACCGCTACATCATCTGCCCCAACAACCGCCTCTATTTTGACTGGCGCTATAACGAAGACCCGGACTGTCCCGGAGGCTTCGGAGTCACCACCAGCCGGGATGTCTATGGGCTGGACCTCGGCAAGTTCAGGTTTTCCAACCCCGGACTCTTCCTGGGCGGACAGGCCAACCTCTGGACGGAGCGGATTTCCAATAGCCGCCGTCTGAAGGAAATGGTCTATGACCGCATGCTTTACATGGCGGAGCTGTTCTGGAGCGATTTCCCTTCCAGGGATTTCGCCGAGTGTGAGCGGCGCGTCAAAGAGCTGAAAGGCCTGCTATGATCCGCCATCCGCGCAATCCCGTCCTCACCCGGGCGGATATCCCCGTTTCGGATGCCTTGCCGCGCGATGTCAGCTCTGTCTTCAACCCCGGTGGGGTCAAGCTTGGCGGCGAGTATGTTCTGCTGCTGCGCGTGCAGGATCGCGGCAGGCGCACCCTGTTTGTCCGCGCCGCGTCAGCCGATGGCGTCAGTTTCCGCGTGGACGGCCATCCCGTGGCGGTGAGCGGGCTGGAAGCTTTTCCCTATGAGATTTACCACCTCTACGACCCCCGCGTCACCCGCCTGGAGGGGCGCATCTACGTCACCTGCGCCATCGATTGCGCCCCGGGCTGCCGCTCCGCGCTGTTTGAAACGGAAGACTGCCGCAGCCTGCGCTATCTGGGCCTGCTGGCGGATGCCGATCTGCGCAACGCGGTACTCTTTCCGGAACGGATCGGCGGCAGCTATCTGCTCTTTGCCCGTCCCAATGACCATCTGGGCGCGGATGGAGTGCGTTCCGGAGCCACCATCGTCTGCTACGCCTCGCCCGATCTGCTTAATTGGGAGCCCGTGGCCCCCGTCTTCAGCGGCCGTCCCCACTATTGGGACGAACTGCTCGGCTCCGGCCCGCCCCCGCTCAAGACCTCCGAGGGCTGGCTGCATATCTACCACGGCGTTGCGACCCACTTTGCCAGCGTAAACATATATCAGGCGGGAGTTTCGCTGCACGATGGCGCTTTGCCCTGGAACGTAACCGCCAGGAGCGCGCAAAACATCCTGGAACCGCGTGAATCCTGGGAACTGAGTGGCCAAGTGCCCAATGTGGTCTTTCCCTCCGCCGCCATCCCCGAAAGCGTGGAAGCCGACGGCACAGTGTTGCCCGGCACCAGAATCTTCATCTATTACGGCGCGGCGGACACCTGTGTCGGTCTGGCCGTCGCCACCGCGGGTGAGCTGCTGGCAGCCTGCCGCGAACCATAAGGAGCTATCCCATGAAAAAACTGCTTGTCCCCGTTCTCTTGTTCATCCTTTCCGTCCTTGCCGCCGAGACCTTTCCCCTGCCCGTGGGCGAGTTCGCGCCCCGCTCCTACACCGCGTTCAGAACGGTGGAGGGGATCAAGGTGGATGGCAGCCTGGACGACATCGACTGGCAACTTGCCCTGCCCACGGAGCTGTTCACGGATATCGAGGGCGACCTCAAACCCGCGCCCCATCTGGATACCTGGGTCAAGATGCTCTGGGATGACTCCGGACTCTACATCGGCGCCTGGCTGGAGGAGCCCCACATCTGGGCAAGCCTCACCGAGCGTGACGCGGTGATCTTTTACGACAACGATTTTGAGGTCTTCCTCGACCCCAACGGCGACACCCACGAGTATTACGAACTGGAGATCAACGCCCTGGGCACCCTCTGGGACCTCTTCATCCTCAAGCCTTACCGCGACGCCCACAGCCCCCTGAACGGCTGGGACATCAAGGGAGCAAGCTTTGCCATCGGAATCGACGGCACCCTCAACGACCCCAGTGACCTCGACAGCGGCTGGAGCGTGGAGATGTTTCTGCCCTGGCCGGCCTTTGAGGAGTTCGCCCATGTCCCCTGCCCGCCCCGGGACGGCGATTATTGGCGGCTCAACTTCTCCCGCGTGCAATGGGATACCGAGTGGCTGGACGGCAACTACACCAAAGTGCCCGGTATGCCTGAACGCAACTGGGTTTGGAGTCCCCAGGGACTGATCGCGATGCACTATCCAGAGCGTTGGGGTTATCTGTTCTTCTCCGCCGCGCCCGCTGGCTCGGCAGACCCGGGTTTTTCGCCGCCTGCCTCCGAGCGGGAAAAGGAATATCTGAGGCAGATCTATTACCTCCAAAAACAGTATTTTATGGATCACGGACGCTGGGCTGGAAAGCTGCGTCAACTGGGCGCGCGCCCCTATCTGCGGGATGGCAAAAAGATTAAACCACGCCTGGAAACCACCTCCGCCGGATTTGACCTCACCCTGCCCGGCAAGGGCGGCTCCCCGGACTGGATCATCCGCGAAGATGGGCGCGTCTGGAGCAAGCCTGTTAGATAATAGTCCACGAATTACACGAATTATTATACGTGGAAAGGTGTTTTTGAGGTGGAAAGGTGGAAAGGCGGAAAGGTGAAATGGAGCCTGTAAACAAGTCCACCAAGCTATATGCTGTGTCATCCCGGGCAAAGCGTGCTTGACCCGGGATCCAGTCTTTTGGAAACAACCAGCCAGCCCGGAAACCAACGGGCAAACTCCAAGACATACTTTTTTGCCTCCCATGTTGCTATCATTTGCACCATCAACAGGTTAGCTAATCATCCTTAGGTCATCCTTATAAATTATAAGGTTGACCCCAGGAAGACCCACGCCGGAGAAGGTGATGCAAATGAGGGCCACCCACGCGCGAGGGAAAGGGAAGAGGCCGATACATGGCCGCGCAATTACGGGCAAGTATATTTATATACTTGCCCTGGAATCCGCTTCCTGCCTGGGATAAAGGGGTCGTAGCACCTATATATATGGGGGAAGAATTGTAGAATTGGAGGAAAGGTGGAATGTTTGTTTTGGGGCTTGGTTGCTGTTTCCAAAAGGCTGGATTACGGCTCGAAGGCCGTGATGACACTCTTTTAGTCTGGGGTTGTTTGTTTCCGGGCTGGCTGGTTGTTTCTAAAAGACTGGATCACGGGTCGAGCCCGTGATGACACGGTATATGGCCTGGTCGGGTTTATTTCGAGGCTCCTTTTCACCATTCCACCTTTCCACTTCTAATAAATCGTGTAAATTCGCGTAATTTGCGGATAGTCACCCTCCTCCCGCACTTTTCCCTTGACCGTTGCGCCGACCGCTATTTTACTGCAAAACAAAGCAAAATACCAAACAAGGGTAGGTTCAAATGGTTGGAATAGTGCGCACTTACACCACGATAGGGATAGACGGGCAACAGCTCACTGTGGAGTGTGACGCCACCTCTCAGGTTTTCGCGGTCACCATCGTGGGCATGGCATCCAACGCGGTCAAGGAAAGCCAGGACCGCATCTTTGCCGCCCTGCGCAATTCCGGCTGGGACGCCGCCGTGCGCCGCTTCACCATCAACCTCGCCCCGGCGGACATCCGCAAGGACAGCGCCGCCCTCGACCTTCCCATCGCCATCGCCGTGCTGCAGTCCATCAAGCAGATTCCGGTGGAATACCTGACCAAGACCGCCCTGATCGGCGAGCTTTCCCTGGATGGCAACCTGCGCCCCGTCAAGGGAGTGCTGCCCATCGCTTTAGCTGCCAAACGGGATGGCATCGACACCCTCGTCCTGCCCTGGGAAAATGCCGGGGAAGCCGCCATCATTGAAGGATTACAGGTGATCCCGGTCACCTCGCTGAAGGAGGCGGCCCTCTTTCTGCGCGGCGAGGCCAAGATTCCGCCCGCCGAGGTGGACCGTGAGCGGATTTTTTCCTCTCTGAACGCCTTTCCCGTGGATATGCACGACGTGAAGGGGCAGTTTCAGGTCAAGCGTGCCCTGGAGGTCTCCGCTGCAGGAGGCCACAACCTGCTGATGCTGGGTCCTCCCGGTTCGGGCAAGACCATGCTGGCCCGGCGCGTGCCCACCATCCTGCCGGAACTCTCGCTGGATGAAGCCCTGGAGGCCACCAAGATCCACTCCGTGGCGGGATACTCCAAAGATTTTCACAATGGCATCCTCACCACCCGCCCCTATCGCAGCCCGCATCACACCGTCAGCGATATCGCCCTGATCGGCGGAGGAACCTTCCCCCGTCCCGGCGAGGTATCCCTGGCGCATCGCGGCGTGCTGTTTCTGGATGAGCTGCCGGAGTTCAAGCGCGGCGTGTTGGAAGTGCTGCGCCAGCCCCTGGAGGATGGCATCGTCACCATCTCCCGCGCCTCCCAAAGCCTCACCTTTCCCGCGGAGTTCATGCTCATCGCCTCGATGAACCCTTGTCCCTGCGGCTATTTCGGCTCCAGCATCCCCAATCACCCTTGCACCTGCGAATACGGCGCCATCCAACGCTACCGCAGCCGAATCTCCGGCCCGCTGCTGGACCGCATCGACATCCACGTGGAAGTGCCCTCGGTCACCTATTCCGATCTGGCCTCTTTGCCTTCCGGCGACAGCTCCGCCGACATCCGCGCCAGGGTCAACCGCGCCCGCGCCATCCAGCGGGAACGCTATGCCAATGACGGCATCTTCTGCAACGCCCAGATGAACTCCAAACTGCTGCGCAAACACTGCGCGCTGGATGCCCCCAGCCAAAGCCAGATGCAGCACGCGATCGACAAGCTGGGCTATTCCGCCCGGGTCTTCGACCGCATCCTCAAGGTGGCGCGCACCATCGCCGACCTGGAAGGCCTGGCCGCCATCAAATCCGACCATATCTCCGAAGCCATCCAATACCGCAGCCTGGACCGCAAATACTGGGGCTGAAGCAGGTTGGACTTTTGGAAGTTCATCCACGAATTACACGAATTAACACGAATTAACACGAAGTAAAAGAGCTTAAAAAGGGATAGAAAAAAGGCGGTGTGGTGACCGCCTTTACAAAGTACCGGCGCTTGCCATAGCGCCGCAAAGGGCATTTGTCCGGCTCTATTTGGCAAGTGTCATCTTGCCGTGGAGCAGGTACTTACCAAATCTGACAGTATAGACATAAACCCCGCTGGAAACCGACCGCTCAGTCAGATCGGTGCCGTTCCAGGGCACGCTGTACCTGCCTTTGCCGTCAACCTTCACCGTGAGGATCTTCACCAGTTGTCCTTTCAGGTTATAGATTCTGATCTCTGCCAGTCCCTCCAGTTCGGCGGATACTTCAAAACAGAGCAGGGTGGAGGGATTGAAGGGATTGGGCTGGTTAGGCAGCAGGCGGAGGGGCATTTTTACCACGGGTTGGACCACGTCATCCAAATCCGTGTCGGGCGGATCGGAAGTGAAACTGGTGAAGATGCAGACCACCCCGAAACTCTGGCTGATCTCGGTGATTTGATCACGCAGGGCGATCGCTTCCGCCGAATTGGGCGGATAGGAATAATACTCCACCATCAGGTTGTCGATCTTGGAAGCAGCCCAGATCTTGGGAATGAAGCTCAAACCGGGGGCTTCCTCTCCGCTAAGGTTTTGGGAATAGTTCAGGTTCAACTGCGTGCCCTGGTGCCCGCCGCTGATCGTCATCTGATAGGTTCCCGGAGTCGAATACCTGCCCACGATGCGATACTGGATTCCTCCATAAATGGAGGGGATGGGATAGGGATACACCTCCGTGATCCCGGGCGGGACGATGGCCAGTTCGGGATCGAGGAGCAGAGGATTGCGCATGACGTCGTAGAAGCTGCTGACCGTATTGACGATCTCGGAGCTCTCCAGAAAGATGGTGACGCCGTCTGTGTATTGTGACAGCGCGCTTAACAGATGATAGTTGACCTCGGTGCCGACTCCAAAGCAGAAGATGCGGGGATCGATGTTATAGTTGGTGATGTGTTGGTTGACATTGTTGATTATTTGGTAGGTATCCGTCATCCCGACAGTCGGTTGGCCGTCGGAAAGGAGCAGCACGCAGTTTTTGACTCCCGGGGGAGTTGGTGAAAACTGATACAGCGCGTTTTGCAAACCACCGGAGAGGTTGGTTCCGTTCAAACCGGTAATCTCATAATTCTGGATATAGGAAATGGCGGCTTGGCGGTTGCTGTCTGTATTGGAGTGGAGATAATCCCAGAGAGGGCGCACCCGGTGGTCAAAGAGGATGATATTGAAGTAATCCTCGGGTTCCAGATGGTTTAGCACATAGATCGCGGCGGTCTTGGCGTTTTCCAGGCGGTTTTCAAAGGTCATGGAACCGGATACGTCGATCACGATGTTCAGCCGCAGGAATAAAGTGGAATCCGCCGGAAGGCTTTCCTCCTCAAGATTGAAGACGAAAAACCCCGGCGCCTCCTCATCGGGGACATCATCCAGTAAGGTGCTCAAGCCCCAGGAGCCCAGTTCGGCGGTCGATAGCAGTATCTGGCAGGCATAGTTGGCGGTGGCGGGTTGATTGGCGAGGGAGTAATGCCCGCTGGCGCTGTGCCCCGTGTGTTGGGTGCTGGCTGTCACATTCAGGATGTTGAAATCCAAAATCTCTTTGTCGGACGAGACATTCACATCCAGGGACTGCAAATCCAGAGGAGTGCTCTGCAACAAGCTGTAGTCGTTCTTGAGGTTGAGGGTTACGCTGCCGAAATTGTAACTCAACATCATCACGTAGGAGAGTTCCAGCCGCAGGGAGTCATTCACGGCCATGGAGTCTGCCACGTCGAAAACTACCGGCATCAACTGGATATAAACGACAAATTCATCCGGAAAAGAGGACGGGCCGCCCTGTGGGTTTTGCGGCACCGGTGAAATTGACGCTTCCTGCCAGGTGTCGCCATAGCTCCATCTCAAGCGGGTCGCGTTGGCGCCTCGCGGGATGGGAAAATAGTAGCGGGGATAGAAAAAACCGTTGCTGTTGTTGACAAATGTTTCGTTCACTTGCACTTCCGCAACCTGATTGGTGATTTGCACCTCATAGCTGCAGCTCCGCAATTGAGCAATCTGAAACTGAGTGTTTTGCTTGTTGATAAGTACTCCGGCGGCGAAGGCTGATGCCGTGACGGCAAGCAGCGCCAATATAAGAAGCGATCGTTTCATATCTGCCTCCTTGGAGATTTCAAAACGAAACTTAATGACAGTCACCAGATAATCACCTATAATAAATTATGTCAAGTTAATTTTGCCGGATAAGGTAAAGGACAAAAGAATCTGCCCTGAAGGCGGTTCAGCGACCGCCTTTACTGTAGCGGCGCTTGCCATAGCGCCGTTTGGGTCAGTCAACCAGCCCCGAAACAAGTCCACCAAGCTATATCGGCCTGCGAGCCGTGATCCAGTCTTTTAAAAATATCCACAAATTACACAAATTATACGGATTAAAAGAACAGAATAAGGACAAACGTCCAACCCAAAAACAAGCATCAGCCCCGAAACAAGTCCGCCAAGCTATATGCTGTGTCATCACGGGCTGCGAGCCGTGATCCATTGTCCAGGGGTGGCAAAATCCGTTTGCCACAGAGACCGGAGGTCTCT
>DFUX01000016.1 GCA_002379855.1 Cloacimonetes bacterium UBA4175
GGTTTTGATTGACACAAAAGAGCGCATCCAGAAACTGACGTCCGATGCAATGCATTAGGGAGTTATGATGAAGACAAACGGAAGGACATGGGCACCAACCCTCACCCTGGCCAAGCTCTTTGAAGAGCAAAACCAGTTTTTTGACGCTCTGGCAGCCTATGAGCTGATCAGCCAGACGGATGATTCGCCCGCGGTGCGCGAGCGCATAGAAGACCTGCACGTCCGCATTTTGAACGATCCGGCAAACCGCTACGATCCCCGCATCGAGCAACTCTTCACTCCCGAGGAGCTCGCCTATCTCAAGATATTGAGTCACAACGGTTTTGAGAATCTCGCCCAGGCACGCGCCAAGCTCGCCGAGGGCAGCTTCGTCCAGGAAATCGTGATCGATGACGACGACGAAGAGGAAGCCCTCCCCGAACCGAGCGACGGCGAGGCCATGCTGAGCGTGTTGCGCGAGATCGAGGAGCAGTCACGGGAATACAAACCCGATCCCGCCAAAACCCCGGAAGAGCTGAGCCTGGCGGATTTTCTGCTTGCCCTGCTCTCGCGTTACAGCAAGGACACCCCCCTCAGCGAGCTGAGGTTTACGGATTTCCTCTCCATCTTCCTGGAGCTGCAAACGCGCAAGTAACCCCGCCGATGTCCCGCAAGACCCCCAAAAAGTTCAACAAGCTTTGCCAACGCTGCTGCAAGAAATGCAAGCAGGCGGACACCGTGCTCATCGTCTCCTGCCCAAGCTTCGAGGCCAGCCCGGTGCAGCTCACCATCCCCCTCAAGTTTCCCCCCGGCAGGCCACGCAAAGCCCGCAACTGAGGCAGCCCTTGCGCATCATCACCGGCAAATTCAAGGGACGCAAACTATTCGCCGTGGAAGGGCTAACCACCCGCCCCACCACAGCTTACAACCGCGCCGTGATCTTCAACGTCCACAGCCAGTTTGACGGCGCGAGGGTGCTGGATCTCTTTGCCGGAACCGGCTCCTACGGGCTGGAAGCCCTGTCCCGCGGAGCCTCCTGGGTGGATTTCGTGGAGTTTTCCTCGGCGGCCATCTCCGTGCTGCTCAAGAACATAAACCTGGTGGGAGCGCAGGATGACTGCCATGTCTGGCGCAAACGCGCCGAAACTTTTTTGAAAAAAGCGGAACCCGCCTGGGACATCATCTTCCTGGATCCGCCCTACGACAAAAACCTGGTCAACCCCTGCCTGGAACTCATCTTTGAGCGCGGGCTGCTGGCCCCGGGCGGCGTCGCCATCGCCGAGCACAGTTCCCGGGAAGGGATAGCGGAATCCCTTGCGCCCAAAATACTTAAACACAAAGCGGGCAAGACCGGCAGCTTCACCCTGCTGGGCTCCGCCCCCGGGGATTGAGTAAATGCCGCCCTCATTTGACGTTACAGGATTTGAGACCATCATCCTTAGGTCAACCTTCTGGAAGTTAAGGTTGACTAAGGGAAGACCCCAGGTTGATGCCAGCTTGCATAGGGGGGCCGGAAAGGGGATTGCCAGCGGCGCGATTAGGCTTATCTTATTTAATACAAAGGAAATCGGATCGCGGAACGCGGTCCGGAATAGAATATGAAACAGAAACCGTCACTATCACCGGCTCCGCTCATCCGGCACGTTGGGCGGGGATTGCTGCTGGCTGCCTTGTGGCTGCCGGCGCTTAGTCTGTCCGCACAGGCGAGTCAGGATGAGTACCGTCTGCTCAAGAGCTACGAAACGCCCAAAAACGCCGTTTCCTTCGATGAACTGACCGAGGTTGAGGGAAGATGGCTGCGCGGGGAAATCCCCTTCACAGGCGTGGCGTTCAAGCGTTTTGAGAACGGACGCCTGCAACAGGTCTTCACCCTCTGCGAAGGGTTGCAGGATGGCCCCACCTATCTGTGGTATCCGGACGGCGCGCCGCTGATGAGCGCGAATTACCGCGCCGGAGCGCTGCAGGGCAGGTTTTTGGGCTGGTACGCCCACGGCGGGGTGATCTACGACATGGTACTCAACCAGGGCGTTTACGGCGGCGACAACATCGAAGACGACCGGGAACAGTCCGCGCAAGAGGACGGCGAACGGGAAGGTGACGCGGGATTTAGCGATGAAGAATAACAATCAACAGAATTTACACGCCTTCCGCAAAATGAAAGCGGAAGGAACCAAGATTTGCATGGTGACGGCCTATGACGCCTCGATGGCGCGCTGCGTGGCCGCCAGCGATATGGACATCATCCTGGTGGGCGACAGCCTGGGGATGGTGGTGTTGGGCTATGAAAACACCCTGCAGGTGACGATGGGGGACATGATCACCCACAGCGCGGCCGTGCGCCGGGGAGCCCCGCAGAGCTTTGTGATCGCGGATATGCCCTATCTGAGCTACCATCTCTCTTTGGACGAGGCCAAGGCCAACGCCGCGGCTTTGATCACCGCCGGCAAGGCGGACGCGGTGAAGCTGGAAGGCGGCACCGCCTCCCGCCAGGAAGCGATCCGCCAGATCGTGGATTGCGAGGTTCCGGTCTGCGGTCACATCGGGCTGACCCCGCAGAGCGTTTACCGCTTTGGCGGCTTCCGCGTGCAGGGCAAGACCCCGGAGGCTCACGAGCAGCTTTTGCGCCAGGCTGTGGCCCTGGAAAAGGCCGGCATCTTCATGCTGGTGCTGGAAGGCATCCCCGAGGAACTGGCGCGGGAAATCACCGCCGCGGTGAAGATTCCCACCATCGGCATCGGCGCGGGACGCTATGTGGACGGCCAGGTGCTGGTCTATCACGACCTGCTGGGACACAGCACCCTGATGCCCAAGTTTGTGAAACAATACGCAAATCTGGATCAGACGATCACCTCCGCCCTGAACGGCTATTGCGCCGAAGTGCGCTCCGGAGCCTTCCCCGCGGCGGAACACACCTACTATCCCATCACAGAACAAGAATAAGGAAACATTTTTATGCAAAGCAATTACGCGCGCACCGAAAACATGAGCCCGGACGAGAAATTCAGGGCCGTCGCCAACCTCAAGGAGAATCTGGAGGATAACTTCATCAGCCTGGGGCAGTTGCTGTCCGAGATCAAGCGCAGCAAGCTCTACCGCATGAAGGGCTATGAGGCGTTCCGTGACTTTGTGGAGGCGGAGTATCAGCTCAGCAGCTCGCTGGCCAGCAAGCTGGTGCAGGTTTTCGACACCTTCATCGAGGAGATGGACGTGGACGAAGCTACCATCAAGGAAATCGGCTTCGACCGCCTGCAGATGATCCGCCCGCTGGTCGCCAAAGCAGACTGGCAGGTGCGCGACGAATGGGTGGAATTGGCGGGCGAGATGCCCACCAAAGACCTGCGCGAACACATAAAGGAGATCCGCAAAAAGGAAAAGGAAGAGAACCTTGATCTGAAGAAAGTATTCACCGACCAGTATTTGGAAAGGATGACCGCCATCCTCAACTGCTCTCGCACAGAGCTTAACTTCAAGCTGGCGCTCTATTTTCAGGACGCCGATCCGGAAGCCGTGAAACAGGTTGTCCGCGAACGGCAGCGCCGCTTTGAAAGCGAAACAGCCAAGGAGGATAACAATTGAAACACGCCAAGAAAATGAAAATACTGTGGGTGGACGACGAGATCGATCTGCTCAAACCATTCGTGCTCTTCCTGGAAGAGCGAAACTACCATGTGGATACCTGCAACAACGGCACCGACGCCATCGAAAAGGTGCTGGAGAATAAGTATGACCTGGTGATCCTGGACGAGATGATGCCCGGGCTGGACGGCCTGGCTACCCTGCAGGAGATCAAACGCTTCAACGCCTCCCTGCCCATCGTGATGGTGACCAAAAGCGAAGAGGAAGGCCTGATGGACAAGGCCATCGCCTCGCAAATCTCCGACTACCTGATCAAACCCATCAATCCCAGCCAGATCATCATGGCCATCAAGAAAATCTTTCAAGCGGATGAAATCCGCGCCAACCAGATCGGCGAGCAATACACGCGCTACGTGGCAAACCTCAACCAACGGCTCTTTGACAGCCCCGGCTGGAAGGAATGGGCCGATATCTACCGCGAAATGGCATATTGGGAGCTGCAAATAGACGAGGTGAACGACGATAACCTGCGCCAGACCCACTTTCTGGAAAAACGGAACTGCAACACCGAGTTTACCAACTACGTGGAACGCAACTACCGCGACTGGCTGCGCAGCGACGACCGCCCCAACCTGTCCTTCGACGTGATCTCGCAATACGTCGCGCCCCACTTTGAGGAACGGGTGCCGGTTTATTTCATCATCATCGACTGCATGCGCCTGGACCAGTATCTGGCCATCCAGCCCTATATCAAGGAGCTGTTCGACGAGGAGCTGGAGCTTTACTACTCGATCCTGCCCACCGCCACCCCCTACAGCCGCAACTCCATCTTCAGCGGGCTGCTGCCCCAGGATATCGCCAAGCGCTTCCCGAACTACTGGGTCTCCTCGAATGATCTGGACAATTCCCGCAACCGCAACGAACACCAACTGCTGGACGAACATATCGCGGAACTGGGCTACAACCTGGAACCCGCCTCCAAATATGTGAAAATCTTCAATATCGAGGAAGGAAACTTTGTGCTGCGCAAGATCGACACCTGGAACAGGGAAAAGCTGATCGTGCTGGTCTATAACTTCCTCGACCTGCTGGCACACCACCGCTCGCGCGACCAGATCCTGCAGGAAACCATTCCCCACGAGGAAGGCCTGCGCGCCTTCACCAAGCACTGGTTCCTGCACTCCGCCCTTTATGACGCGCTCAAGCTGATCGCCAAACAGAACGCCATCGTGGTGATCAGCACCGACCACGGCTCCATCAAGGTCAACCGCGCCACGCAAGTCGTGGGCGACCGCGACACCAGCATCACGGTGCGCTACAAAGAAGGCAAAAACCTCGGCGCCAACGAACGGCACGCCGTCTATGCCAAAAAACCCTCGGAGTATGGCCTGCCCGTCAAGAGCATCGTGGATAACTATATCTTCGCCAAGGACGACTACTATTTCGTCTATCCCAATTCCTACCATCAATACCAGCGCCAATACAGCGGCACCTTCCAGCATGGCGGCATCTCCATGGAGGAGATGATCCTGCCCGTTGCCACCTGCCGCAGTAAACGCCTGAAATAGTTGTTGACGGATTGGGGCATCCGGCATAGATTGTCGTCAGGACTGTAATAAAAGACAGGGTCCCAAGAGATGCCGGGGATTTCTGGATTGAACTCTCTGCCAGCTTTTGGGACTTTTTTATCTTGTGGCGGGGCGCGAGCCCTTGCCCGGCAACGAGGTGAAAGTGGCGATCACGCGGTATTATGAACTGCAAAGCGAGCAGGATACGATCGACCTGGCGGAACGGCTGGCGCCGCTGCTGAGGCCGGGAGACCTGATCTGCCTGCTGGGCGACCTGGGCGCGGGGAAGACTTTCTTTGCCCAGGCTCTGGGCAGGTTTCTGGGCGCGGAAGAGGAACTGGACAGCCCCTCCTTCATGCTGCTCAAAGAATACGCCTGCCGCGACTTCCCCCTCTACCATATCGACCTCTACCGGCTGCAACACCCCGGGGAACTGCTGGACCTGGGCATCCATGAACTCATCGAGACGGGCGTCACCCTCATCGAATGGCCCCAGCGCGCCGGAAACCTCATCCCCGAACATGACCTGGAACTGCGCTTCTCCTTCGACGGACTCCGCCGGGGAGTGGAAATAACCGCCGGCGGTCGCTTCGCCGCGCATTTTAGCTAATAACCAAAGGAAGGATAGAAATGAACCTCATCCCGTTTGCAATAATCATCGCCATTATCGGCCTGGTAGTCTGGGAAATTTTTGGCGAGGAAAAAAAGCTGCGTCCCTGGCTGGTCGCCGGGCTTGCCTTCATCATCGGCATGACGGTGTTTGGCAACTACTTTCTCCTCAGCCGCAAGGTGGACAACAAGCTGCGCGTGGTCGGCTACGCCAGCAAAAACTTTGAAAGCGACCTGGTGAAGTGGACCCTCACCGTGCAGAAAAACACAGATGTCAACGGCCTGATGGGGGCTTACACCTCCATGACCGCGGACATGAACTCCTTCAAAGACCTGCTCCTAGCTGCCGGAATTACGGAAAAGGACATCAACATCCAGCCGCCCACCAGCAACCCTCTCTTCGCGGAATACGGGCAGATAACCGGATATTCGGTGAATCAGACCATCTATATCCTCAGCTCGGATATCAAGAAGGTGGAGGGGCTGGCGCTGAACCCGGAATTCTTCGCCAAACGCGGACTGGTGCTGCAGCAGTCGTCCCTGGCCTACCTCTATTCCAAGCTGCCGGAGCTCAAGAAACAACTACTGGGAGAAGCCACGGCCGATGCCCTCGCCCGCGCCAGGGAGATCACCTCCTCCGCCAAAGCCCGCCTGGGAAAGATCAAATCCGCCCGCGCCGGGGTGTTCCAGATCACGGAACCCTATTCCACCGATGTGTCCGACTATGGCTTTTACAATACCAATACCCGCTCCAAATCCATCTCCGTGACCGTGACCACGGAATTTGACATATAGGCAGCCTGTGTTGTGCCGGCGCTTACTGTTAGCGCCGGATGGGGAAGCTGACAAGCCAGAAACAGACCACACCAAGCTTTAGACTGTGTCATCCCGGGCAAGCCCGGGGTCCTCGACGGATCGGCAACGATCCGGTAGAGTGGGATAGCTTGACCCGGGATCCAGTCTTTTGAAATCTCCTCCCTAAAACGTAAAAGATTCACCCATGGGATTTTATTTTCTTGACATATTGGCCAAAACCATTATCATATTCTTTAGCAAAAACCCGTCATAGGGAGGAAAAATGAAAGCGACGAACAGCTTGATTTTGTGTCTTATCCTGCTCTGCGGAGCGGCTGTTTTGGAAGCACAGTCGCCCCAGTGGCAATGGGCGGTTGCTGCTGGAAATATTGGCTATTATTATGGCAATCAAATATATGGCAGTCCTATAGCGGTCGACAGCCTGGGCAATCAGTATGTCACTGGAGATTTTGTAGGCACGGCCAATTTCGGTAGCCAAACTCTGACAGCAAGAGGATGCGCTGATATTTTTGTCGCAAAATTGGATCCTGCGGGTAACTGGCTTTGGACTGTCCAAGCAGGAGGCTTATCCGATGACTGTGGATATGGCATTGCTGTGGATGGCTCCGGTAACATCTATGTGACTGGCGCTTTTCAAAAAACAGCCTATTTCGGCAGCAATACACTGACAGCAAATGGTAATACCTGGATTAGTGATGTATTTGTTGCAAAGCTTGACCCCTATGGCAACTGGCTCTGGGTTGCCCAGGCAGGTGGTTCAGAATTTGATGAGGGATTTGACATTGACCTGGATGACGCTGGCAATGCCTGCGTGATAGGATTTTTTCAAGATACAGCTACTTTCGGCAGCCATACACTGACAGTAAACGGAGGGGAATATGTTTCAAGTATATTCGTCGCCAAGCTTGACCCCTCCGGCAACTGGCTTTGGGCTGTTCAAGCTGAAGGGACGAGTTACAAAAGAGGAAATGGCATTGCTCTGGATGAAGCAAATAACGCCTGGGTGACCGGTTGTTTTGCGGGCACAGCCACTTTTGGGAGCCATACCTTGACAGCAAACGGAAATACATATTACGAAGATATATTTGTCGCCAAGCTCGATCCCTCTGGCAACTGGCTCTGGGCGGTACAAGCGGGAGGAAGTGACAATGACGCAGGATTGAGCATCGCACTTGATAGAGCTGGTAACGCCTGCGTGACCGGATTTTTTCAAGACACAGCCACTTTCGGAAGCTATATACTGGCAACAGAGGGATGGGATTTGGATACTGATATATTCGTTGCCAAGCTGGATACATACGGCAATTGGCTCTGGGCAGTCCAGGTGGAAGGAGGGGAACAACCTGATTATGGATTTGGTATCGCAATGGACAGCGCGGGTAATTCGTATGTGACAGGACTATATATGGGCACGGCCAATTTCGGCAGCCACACCCTGGAAATGTGCGGATGCAATGATTTCTTCGCCGCCAAGTTGGACTCTAACGGAAACTGGATCTGGGCTGTAAACGCGGAAGGGCAAGATGAAGACTATGGACATGGCATTGCCCTTGATTGCGCGGATAACGCTTATGTTTGCGGTTTTTTTAGAGACACAGTTAATTTCGGTAGCCACTCACTAACGGCAATTGGAGACTTGGATATCTTTATCGCCAAGCTGGAAAATGTAACACCGGTGGAGGATGTTCTGGCGCCGCCAACGCTTGCCAGACTTCATAACGCCTACCCCAATCCCCTGAGCAGAAGCGGAAGCGCGCTGATCAAAGCGGAGATTCCGGAACGCTCAAATGGCACCCTGAGCATCTTCAACCTGCGCGGACAGATGGTAGCCTGCCACAAACTTGGCTCCGGTTCACAACAGATAACCTTCAGCGGGGAAGGTCTTCCCTCGGGAGTTTATCTCTACAGCCTGCAATGCGGGGACTACCGGGAGACCAGGAAACTGGTGCTGATGAAATAGATATAGAGCGCGGATAACAAGGATCTTCAGGATGTATATTGTGTAAAGCTGTAAAGGTGGAATGGTACCCCAAAAAGATGCACCTCCAAACCGCTACGCGCTTCGGCGGGGACCCCCGATAGGCCGTGATGACACAGTACATAGCCTGGTGGACTTGTCTCGGGGTTCCCAATCATTTCCTTTCAAGGCGCCAGGGAAAGCAATACCATCAGAGGCTCCGGATGGAGTCTCTGCAAAAAAGCTGTTGATTCAGTGTGTTACTTCGGTTCTTCGGGTGAGAGCAGCCGGTAGATCAGGCCGCCGCCGATACCGCCGATGATGGGGAAGACCCAAAAGATCCAGAGCTGTCTGACGAAGGCGCCGCCAGCGAAGAAAGCGACGGCGGTGCTGCGCGCCGGGTTGACGGAGGTGTTGGTGACCGGGATGCTGACCAGGTGGATGAGGGTGAGGGCCAGTCCGATGGCGATGGGGGCGAATCCGGCCGGTGCCTTCTTGTCTGTGGCGCCCATGATCACCAGCAGGAACATGCCCGTCATCACGACTTCGCAGATCAGTCCGGGCAAAACGCGGTATTTTTCTGGCGAGGCGCTGCCCACGCCATTGGCGGCAAAATTGCCGATGGGGTTGAAGCCGGATTTGCCGGTGGCGATGAGGTAGATGACCCCGCCTGCCACCAATCCGCCCAATACCTGGGCAACGATGTAGGGTATCAGATCGCGGGCGGGGAAGCGTTTGCCAGCCCAAAGCCCCAGCGAGACCGCGGGATTGAGATGCGCGCCGGAGATATGCCCAATGGCATAGGCCATGGTGAGCACGGTGAGTCCGAAAGCGAGCGAGACGCCCGTTCTGCCGATCCATTGGCCGGCCAGGATGGCGGAACCGCAACCGCCCATTACGAGCCAGAAAGTTCCGAAGAATTCCGCGCCCATGCGTTTGATGATACTTGGCATGACTACTCCTTTTTTGGTGTTGAGAGTATCGGCGCCGGTGCTGAAAAGCCTCGCGGCGCCCACCAAAAGATACTCAACTGATAAAATACGGATAAGCAATTATCTGTCAAGCAGTTTCTTGTTTGGACTGTTAAGGGTGGTTGTTTGAGGTTTTAAAAAGACTGGATCCCGGGTCACGCCACCCTAAAGGGGACCCCGGCTGCCCGGGATGACGCGGTATCGGGCTGCCGAAGTCCGTTCGGCAGAGGCAACGGAGTTGCCTGTTAGGAAGAGACCTCCGGTCTCTGTGGCAAACGGACTTTGCCACCCCCTCCTCGGGCGGCTATCCCCCAAACTGCGCTATGCAAGCGCCGGTACAGTACAGGCGGTCGCTGAACCGCCCTGGTTTGGGGGCTCCTTTTCACCATTTCACCTTTCCACCTTCCAAATATCCCGATGATCCTGCTGATACTGTGATCCGCGGTCTATTTCTTTTCAACCAAGCCA
>DFUX01000018.1 GCA_002379855.1 Cloacimonetes bacterium UBA4175
AAGGATGATGGCACCAAAGCCAGGAGCAGCAAAGGACGGAGGCGTGAAGGAATATCGGCATATTCGCGGTTATTATCTACCGGTATCAACTAACAGGCACAACCTAACTGTCTGTTGGGGAAAGTGATGGATGCTTTGTGAATTTGGTATGTCAGTGATTTTTGGCGTTCGTATCCTTCAGCTTAGCCCGGGCCTCAGATAGTTCACCCTAATGAGATAAAGATGCCGGACTTGGATACCGCTTTAGCGGCGGAACAGGTAAAGGGCTGTCAAAGCCAGCAGCGAAGCGTATAAAAGCCAGTCCCAGGCGGAAAAGGAGTGTTGCTTCAACCTGCTTTTGGGGCCGGAACTGCGGAAGCCACGCAGTTCCAGGGCGATGGCTTTGACTCCGCTTTGGGAGAGCGTTTCCGCCAGAATGGTGAGAGATATCAGACGATAAACCTTCATCTTGGCGGCGAATCTGAGTTTCTTCAGTTCGATAGCCCTCAGTTTGAGCAGTTGCAAAAAGTGGCGCAGCCTGGCGTTGAGGCTGGGGATTATCCGCACTCCGAAAAAGATCATGAAGCTCAGTTCCTGGGGCAGGCGCAACGCGCCGAAAGCGATGTCGAAATCTTCATATTCAAAGCGCAGCAGCACCCGGGCCGCCAGCCAGAGTACCAGAATCCTGATCGCGAAAGCCAGTCCCCGCTGCAAGGCAATCGTGTGCACCGCATACCAGCCTTTTCCCCACAGCAGTTGCCCCTGTTTGACAAACAGCAATTGCACCACCAGCACCGCCAGGCTGAGGGGCAGCAGGTAGCGGGCTTGCCTGCCCAGAGCAGCCCAGTCGAAACCACTGAAGACACCCTGGTACAAAAAGGCCAGCAGCAATACAGCGGCCAGCCAGGCAATCTGGAGCACAAAAAGCGCCGCGGTACTGAGCCAAAGCACCAGAATCAGGAGGCTGAGGGGATGCAGTTTCAGATTTCCTCCCCGGTTATGCTGCCATCGCGCAGGTGCAGCACCCGGTCCATGGCCGGCAGCAGCAGCTCAGTTTCATGGCTGGCAACCAGCATGCCTTTTTTGGAGCGGCAAAGCTCCAGGAACCGCTCTTTGCGGGCGGCGTCCAGGCTGGCGGTGGGTTCATCCAGAATCCAGTATTTCTCCGGGCAAAAATAGAGCGGCAATAGGGCAAAGGCACGTTTCTCGCCGCTTGAAAGCTGGCTGAAGGGAGCATCCAGCCTGGCGGCGAGGTCTGTCCCCAGCATCTTGTCGAGCTTTTTCCCCAGGATATCCGGCCACAGCAATTGCCAGATTTCCAGGTCGTGCCTGGGGCAGAGGCCAAAGAGGTTTTCGGCTGATTGTTGCTGCAAATAAAACAGCTCCGCGTAAAACGAGGCATCCGGTTCGCCAAGCGGTTTTCCCTGCCAGAGAATCTGTCCGGATGAAGGCTTCAAAAGCCCGGTGAGCAGCTTGAGCAGGGTGCTTTTTCCGCAGCCGGTGTCCCCGCGCAGCAACACATTTTCACCGCGCTCCAAAGCAAGATCGAGTTCCCTCAACAGTGGCGCCTGCCCGGGGTAAGCAAAGCAGAGTTGTGAAATCCGGTAAATTTCACGTGATTCCATCATAGCTCCAGGAACCGCGAGCCAGAGGGCAGATAGGAAAATTCATGGTCAGCCACCAGCACCATCCTGCCTTGGGATAGCAGCTTTTCCAGCCAGTCTTTCAGGGTGGCCAGGGCATTGGCGCTCAGTCCGCTGGAGGGTTCATCGAGCAGCACGAGCGGACTTTGCAGGCATTCGCAAACAGCCAGCAAGAGCAGCTTTTTCTGTCCGCTGGAAAGGGTGTCCGGGGCGCGGTCAAGCATGCCGTCGAAACCGAAGTAGCGCGCCGAGGCGGCAATTCGCCGCTTCATCTCATCCGGAGGCAGTCCCAGGTTTTCCAGGGCGAAGGCCAGTTCCTTTTCCAGACGCGGGAAAAAGATCTGGTTGTCCGGATCGTTCAACTGATAGCAGAGAAAGCGAAACCGCTCCCGCAGGGGAACCGGCTGCAGGTCGAGGCTGTCCAGGCTGATGCTGCCCGAACATTCCGCCCGCACGTATTGGGGGATGATGCCGGCGATCAGGTTGAGCAGCGAGGTCTTGCCGCAGCCGTTGGGGCCTTTCAGGCAGAGCAATTCACCCGGCTGCAGCCGCAGGCTGAGATTCTCCCAGAGGGGAGGGGAACCGGGATAGGCCAGCGAGACCTGTGTAATGCTCAGCAAAAGTGCTCAGGGGGTGAGGCTAAAGGTTGTCACATCCTTCAACAGCTCAGGTTCGGAAAGGATTTCCACCAAAGGGTATTCCCTGGTCGTTCCGCCCTGCTCCACCACGAACATGACATCCGGGCTCAGTTGCCAGTCCAGCACGCGGTTGAGGGCGATCAGGGCGTCGATGTTTTCAATGTCGATCAGGGCAAGGTCGTTCATCTGGATGAAGATGATATTCTTGAGCCACATCCCGCCAGGGATGCTGGGGCTTTTGAGGTTGAAACCGTCATCGGTGACTTCCAGGATGGCACCCTCCAAATGCAGCGGATACTCCAGGCCCATTTTCATGCCGTCGCGGCTGTAGAGGATCACGTTGCAGCTTGAATCCCGCGCGGAAAGCGGCAACAGGTCTTTGAAATAGTAGCCCTTGGTGTTCACGAAGGGAGCGGGGTTGTCCTTGATCTCGATGCTCTGCAGACGGGTGTCCAGAAACTCGAAACGCTTGGGCAAGCCCATCGCGTCAAGATCTTCCAAAACGATCCGTTGGATGTCGCGCACCCATTTCATGTCGCGCAGGGCGGGGAAGATGATGCGCATGCTTCCGCCGGCAAATTCCTTTCCTCCCTGGGCAAAGGCCAGCCAGCACTCCAGGCTGTCCCATTCGGCCTTGCTGAGGTTGACCATATAGCGGTCATCGGATTCAAAGCGGATGACCTTGAAAGGTGTTTTTACCCGGGATTCCAGCCAGGTGTCAAAACGTATTCCCTGCCAGGTTTCGCGGCGGGTCTCGCCGTCTTTTTCGCGCAAAGTTTCAAAGGTCAGGCGGGGCAGTGAAGCCAGCTCATCGCGGCTCACCTCCATAGTCTGTCCGCTCGAGTCGGTGATGGTGATGGCGCACAGAACGCCCTGGCAAAGCAAGAGGATTAGCATCAGATACTTCATTTTATCACTCCGTAATCGTCTAAAGGTTTATAGATTCCCCAGGATACAAATCCGCCCAGGAGGCCGGAAACCAGCGCCATCCCCAATACGATCAGCACTGCCTGCAGAGGATGGCGGAACAGCAGGATCGCCACCACTCCCGCGCCGGTCATATTGGCGAGGGGTGTGAGCACCAGGTGGGTGAGCAGATTGCGGGGGTTCTTGAAAAAGGGTCTGGCCAGATCCACCACCAAGCCAGGCAGAACGTAGCTGACCAGGGTGAGCAGGCCTTGATTCTTGAAGCCCAGGACGATGGCAATCAACGCCTGCAGCAGGCCGAAGAGCAGCCCTGTGCCCCATTTGGGCACGATCAGCACCGCCAAAACCAACCACAGCATATAAAACCCGCCAGCCAGCGAACCGCCCGGCACCATCATCGGCATCGAGATCATCTTAAACAGCGGAGAGATCAGTATCTTTGCCACAAACCCCATCCCCGCCAGGCTGGCGATCAGGATCAGATCCCGGGTAGTGAATTTCTGTAACATGGAGACTCCTATATCATACGTTTCATGTTGCCCGTAAGCATGTCATAATGGATCACTTCCACCCCTGCCTCCGCAAACAGTTGCTCGGCGAGGGTGTCCGGATAGATTTGGGAAATATAGACCGTCTTAATTTCGGCGTTGATGATCAGTCTGGCGCAGATGCTGCAGGGCTGATGGGTGCAGTAAATTGTGGCGTCTCTGGTGCTGGAGCCGTTGAGGCCTGCCTGGATGATAGCATTTTGTTCGGCATGCACGCCTCGGCAAAGCTCGTGCATCTGCCCGGAGGGCACGGAGTTCTTTTGGCGCAGGCATCCCACCTGTTCGCAGTGGGAAATGCCCTTGGGGCTGCCATTGTAGCCCGTGGAGAGGATCTGGTTGTCCTTCACCAGCACCGCTCCCACTTGTCTGCGCAGGCAGGTGCTGCGCTTGGCTGCCAGCAAAGCCATTTGCATAAAGTATTCTTGCCAGGATGGGCGTTTATCCATAATATCCCCAGTTGGATGGAGTATTTTTTCTCAGCTTTGGGCATGGCTTTTTTCTGTCAAGCGGTGTTTTGTCCTGCCAGGATATGGTTGGGGGATGGTTAAGAAAAATAGGTTTGCCTTTGCTCACATAGATACTATTATATTGGATAATAGTATCGACCCAAGTATCGCAAAGGAGTTACCCATGTCCAAACCCAAGATGGTGGTGCTGGCCTTTCTGCACAGGGAGCCCATGTATGGCTACCAGATCGGCCATGTGGCGGAGAAATTTGGCCTGCCTGTGTGGGCCAGCATCAAGCTGCCCTCGATCTATAAAGCACTGCAGGAGTTGGAGGCATCCAGGCATATCGAAGGAGAACAGGTGATGGAAGGTAACACGCCGCCACGCACCGTATTCAGGATCAACGCCAAAGGCAAAAAGCTGCTGCAGATGATGATCAGGCAAAGCCTGGCCTCCGATAAGACCTGCGGCAACGACTGGTGGCTGGCCCTGTCTCTTTCCTGGAAATGCCTCTCCCGGGTAACGCTCATCCACGCTATACGGGAACGGATAGACAGGATGCAGCGCGTGAATATGGATGAGCACAGCGATATGTGCGGCCAGCGGGTGCAGCATGGGGATCTGCCCTTTATTTACTGCTACCTCTGGCGTATCGGCAGGCTGCATCACGAAGCAGAATTGCAGGTGATGCGCGAGCTTTTGAAGGATATTGAAAACAATGAACACAAAGACTATTTCCTGAATGAAGGAGAATAAATTGAAACGTATTGTAATCACAGGCATGTTATTGGGCGCGGCGCTGCTGTTTGGCCAGCCTGCCTCCCGGATCCTGAGTCTGGAGCAGGCGCGGGAGCTTGCGCTGGCCAATAACTCCGCCTACCAGGCCAGGCAGGCTGAACTGGAATCGGCCAGGTGGAGTAAAGCTTCCGCACTTGGTAACTTCCTGCCCACATTGACTTTGGATGGAAGCCTGCTCTATATGGATCCCGAGCCCACCTATATGGCGGGGAATACCGTGGTCTCGCTCAACAACGACTACCGCACCCTGAGCCTGTCGCTTTCGCAGCCGGTATTTCTGGGCGGCAAGCTCTGGCAGGGTTATCAGATGGCGAAGATCTCGGAGGAGATGGCCAAAACCGGCCTCGCGGCCCAGAGGTTGTCACTGCTTGCCGAGGTCAACAGCCTTTACCTGTCCCTCTTGCAGGCCACCGATCTGCAGCAGATGAGCGAGCTGGATTTGAGTTCCGCCCGCCGGAATATGGAGATCGCGCAGTTGAAGCATGACAACGGGCTGCTTTCCAACGCTGACTACCTGCGCTTTCAGAGCAGGCTGGCCACCAAGGATGTGGCAAGATTGCAGGCAAATACAGCCCGTCAACTGGCGCAGCTCAATCTGAGGAACTACCTCGCGCTGGACTATCTGCCTGAAGTGGAGCTGCTGCCGGAAAGCGGGGATGACGCCATCCTTCAGTTGTTGCAGGACTACGATGCGGACAGAACCGCGGGGCTTTCCTCGGCGGCGCTCTCCGCAGGCCTGGCAAACAGCGGTTCGCTCAAGCTGGTGGAAAGTGGAGTGGAGCTTTCCCGCCGTGCCTGGCAGATCAGCAAGGGCAAGTTCCTGCCCACCCTGATGCTGATCGGCAGCCGCCGCTACGAAGAAAACGGCACCGACCGCTACAAGTTTGAAGCCTCCAGCCAAATCATGCTCACCGCTTCCCTGCCCCTGCTGCCCCAGTTGGGTAACTATGCTTCGCTGCGCAAGGCCGAGTTTGACTACAAGAAAGCCCGCCTGGAAGCCCGCAACGCCTCCGATGGAATCCTGCTTGGCACGGAGGCAGCCGTGCTCAACCTGGTCAGTTCCGCCCAGCAGGTGAAAGCATCCCGGCTGGCGCTGGACTATACCCGTCAGAGCTATGAGCAGTTGCAGGAACGCTTTCGCATGAACCTGATCTCTTCCACGGAGCTGCTGGACGCCGAACTGATGCTGTCCTCAGCCCGCCTGGCCTACACAAACGCCCACTATGCCTATCTGAAAAACCGCCTGGCCCTGATGCAGAGTATCGGGCTGGAAAACGAACAAGAACTGGATACATTGATTACTTCCGGAGTATATAAATGATTAAAAGACTATTGATTATCGCGCCAGCCCTGCTGTTGCTGGCATTAAGCGCCTGTGGAAAGGGCAAGGGTCCCGCGCCCAAAATGAAAGAGGATACCCAACCGGTAACGGTGGAGGAGCTTGCCCTCAGGGAACTGGATGAATACATCACCGTCTCCGGCAAGCTGGAGGGCATCACCAACATCACCATGAGCAGCGAAGCCGCGGGACGCGTCGTGCAGTTGTATAAGAAACTGGGGGACACCGTGCGCAAGGGGGAACGGATCGGCAGGCTGGACAACGATGTCTATCAATACCGCCTGGATCAGGCGGAGGCGGCTCTGGCTTCCGCGCAGAGCGCTTTGGACACCGCGCAGCGCAACCTCAATTACGCCGAGGAATCGCTGCGGAAGAGCCTGATCTCCCAGGCCGAATACAACTCCGCCCTCGCCGCTTTCAAAAGCTCCAAATCCGCTCTGGACGGAGCCAAGGCCAATCTGGAATCCGCCCGCAGCAGCTTCAGCGGCTCCTATCTTACCGCTCCGGAATCCGGCACCATCTCCAGCCTCAATGTGTCCGTTGGCCAATACATCAATCCCGGCGCGCCATTGGCCACGATCACCGACGCCAGCCGCCTGCTGATCAAGACCGGCATCGGCGAAAGCCAGATCGGCATGCTCAAGAAAGGCCAGAAAGTCCTGCTTAGCCGCCCGGGACTGGAAACGCCAGTCAACGCCTTTGTGCGCGGCTTTGGCATCAGCCCCCTGGCCAACGGCGCCACCTATCCCCTGGAGATCGAGGTGCCCAATCCCCGTCCCCTGATGCCCGGACAGGTGGTTAGCGCCAGAATCCTCGCCAACCGCTATCAGAACCTGCTCTACACCTCTCTCACCAATTTCGCCAACGAATTCGGCAAGGTCTATGCTTACACCGTGGATGCTGGCAACAAGGCGCACAAGAAGGAAGTGGCGCTGGGCAGGATCATCGGGGAAAATGTGCTTATCGAGAGCGGCCTGGAACCCGGCGACCTGATCGTGACCAGCGGTTCGGAAAACCTGGAGGACGGCGCCAAAGTGGAGATCAGGAAGTAGATAATGAAAGTTGCAGAAACCTCGATCAAATACTCCATCCTGATCAATCTGCTGGTGGTCGCCATCGTGATCCTGGGCATCTCTTCGATGCTGCGCATGCCCCGCGAGGAGTTTCCCGCGGTAGAATTTGGCAGGGTGCTGGTGGTCACGGTCTATCCGGGAGTTTCACCCGAGGAGATCGAGCAGTTGATCACCAACAAGGTAGAAACGGAACTCTCTGACCTGCCCAATCTGGACCACATCGAGAGCAACACCGAGGAGGGGCGCTCCACCGTGAGTGTCTCCTTCGATACCAGCGTGGATCCGGATGAGGCTTACGACCTTGTTTCCCGTGAGGTAAACAAGATCACCGACCTGCCCGCGGACGCGATCGACCCCATCATCATCCGTCTCAGCATGCGCGAGCTGAATCCCATAGCCCAGATTGTGGTGAGCGGCGATTTCACACCCCTGGCCCTGAGGGAGGTGGCTGAAGACCTCAAAAATGGCCTGCTGAAAGTGGACAACATCTCCAAAGTGGAACTGGTGGGTGCCCGTGACAGGCAGATTTGGGTGGATGTTGATCAAGCCCGCATCGACGCCTACGGCATCAGCCTCAACGACATTTCCTCGGTATTGCAGGGGCGCAACCTCAATATCCCCGGCGGAACCGCCCGCTATGGCAAGACCGAGTTTCTGGTGCGCACCCTGGGGCAGTTCGAGAGCATGGACGAGGTGGGGCGCATGATCGTGCAGTCCGATGCCAGCGGCCGGGCCATCCGCATCTCCGACGTCGCCACGGTGCGCGACACCCTGGCGCGCGAGCAGACCAAGGCCAAGCTCAACGGCAAGGAAGGCATCAGTATCTTCCTTTACAAAAAAGGCGATGGCAACATCATCAAGGTGATGGAGGACGTGCGCGCCTACATCGCCAAGTTTGAAAAGAACGTTCCCAGAGCCGACATCAGCGTGCGCAACGACGGTTCTATCGATGTGAAAAACGGAATCGGCGCCCTCAGCTCCAGCGCCTTGCAGGGAATCATCCTGGTCTTTCTGACCCTCCTGGTCTTTTTGGGTTGGCGCAACGCGCTTTTCGCCTCCACCGGCATACCCATCGCAATGCTCATCACCTTCATCGTGATTCCGCTTTTGGACATTACCCTCAACAACCTCACCATCTTTGGACTGATCATTGTGGTGGGCATGGTGGTGGACAACTCCATTGTGGTATTGGAAAACATCCACCGCTTCAGGGAGGAGGGGGCAGACCACTATACATCGATAATCAATGGAGTCAACCAGGTCATTTCCCCGGTTTTTTCCTCCACCCTCACCACTGTGGCGGCTTTCATGCCCATGCTGCTCACCGGAGGGATCATGGGGCAATTCCTGTCGGTGTTCCCCATCGTGGTTTCCGTGGCGCTTTTGGCTTCCTGGTTTCAGAGCATGGTCATCCTGCCCACGAACATCTACCAGTTTGGACGCAGAATCTATTCTGGCGAAGACCGCACCACCCGCCTGATCCGCCCCTTGGTCAAATACTACCGCAAGGTTATCACCCGGGCGCTCCGCCATCGCTGGCTGGTGGTGGGAGGGGTGGCGTTTTTGCTGCTGCTGTCTGTTGTCATCCTCCTCAGCGGAGCCATCCGCTTTGAGTTTTTCCCCGCTTCGCTGTCGCAGACCATTCCCCTCGAGCTGCAAACTCCGGTCGGCACGTCTCTGGAAGAAACCAACAGGATAGTGGGCGAGGTGGAGCAGTTTATCCTGAACATGAAACAAAAAGAGGATATTGAGTTCGTGGTGAGCAACGTTGGTTCGCTCAGCAGCGAGGGCGTGAGGGATACCAAGACCTCCAACGCCGCGCTCAGCATCGACCTGGTGCCCCTCAAGGATATGAAGTTTACCCACGAGGAAATTCGCCGCGACATCCGCAAGTATCTGGACAGCCTGCCCGGCCTGTTCACCTACAAGTTCGGACAATCCCGGTCAGGCCCGCCTCTGGGCAGGGATGTGGATATCCGCATCAAAGGCAAAAGCCTGGAGCGGCTGGCATACATCAGCGATGTCGTGAAAGCAAATCTGGCAAAGATTCCCGGAGTGGAGGACATAGACGACAGCTATGACGAGGGCAAGATGGAAGCCCGCCTCAGCCTGGATCAGGAAAAGCTTTCCATGGCAGGCCTCACCGTGGCGCAGGTGGCATCCACCATCCGCATGGCAAGCACCGGCAGCGAGGTCACCCAATACAGGGGCAACGGCCTGGACGAGATACCCATCCTGGTCAAGCTCAACGACAGCTACACCCAGGATCTGGAGATGCTGAAAAACCTCAAGATCCGCACCCGCGGCGGTGAACTGATCGCCATCCGCGACCTTGCCAGCGTGGATATCACCAGCAGCATCTCCCGCATCAGGCACTACGATGGCGACAGGGTGCTGTCCGTTACGGCGGCGGTGGCGGATTACGTGGAAAACGGAACCACCAAAAAACGCAGCACCTCCGAAGTGGTGGCCGCCCTCACCGGAGACAAGCTGCGCGGGACAAAAGGCAGCCTTTCGGATTTTGAGCAGCGCTTCCCCGGCTACACCATGGAGTTTGGAGGAATACAGGAACAGCAGCGCCAGTCCTATACTTCCCTGGCTTTTGGATTCCTGGTCGCCCTGCTGGCCATCTTTGCCATCCTGGCCTCTCAGTTCCGCAGCTATGTGCAGCCGCTGATCGTGATGCTGACCATTCCCTTTGCCTTCATCGGCGTGGTCTTCGGTCTGCTGGTCACCGGTCTGTCCTTTTCCCTTAATACAATGCTTTCTGTGGTTGCCCTTGCCGGGGTGGTGGTCAACAACGCCATCCTGCTCATCGATTTTATCAACAGCGAGCGGGAAGCAGGCAAGGACCGCTGGCATGCCATCATCGAAAGCGGTTCCGCGCGCCTGCGGCCGGTGATCCTCACCACCACAACCACAGTGGCGGGAATGCTGCCCCTGGTCTTTTCCAGCGATCCGTCTTCCCAAGCCTGGCGTCCTTTGGCGGTCAGCTTTGCCTTCGGACTCACCTTTGCCACCCTCATCACCCTCTTTGTGATCCCGGTGGTTTATAGCATGGTGGATTCCTTCTTTGGAAAGCTTGGCATGACCCGCTTCAAAGAACACACCAGGTTTGAGGATGCCATCAGCAGCCAGGAAATGAAGGAAGGCCCCTGCAAGCCCTGAACTGACATGGCTTAACCTGCCGGAGCGCGAAAAGCATCCGGCTGCAAGCATCAGGCGGTGACAAAAGCAGTTGCCGCCTCTTGCTTGCAGGAAATCTGTCTTTGTTCTTCCGGGTGGACGTCAGACATTCTGATCCTATGAGCCGGAATTGTATTGCGCTTCACGGATAATTCCAGCAACCGTCCGCATTTTCCTTCATACCTCCGTCCTTTGCTGCTACAGGCTTTGGAGCCATCATCCTTAGGTCATCCTTATAAACTATAAGGAAGACCCCAGGAAAACCTATGTTTTTCATCGACTTTCACAGGCGGGCGAGGAGTGTTTGCCAGAGTGGGGAAATGTGTGTAAGTTCATAAAACCAACAAAAAAAACGTGGGAAGCACCGGGCGGTGTTCCCACGTCTCGGAGGGCATTCTATGTAGGGTCTGTAGGCTTACTATACAAGATAATCAGTTTGATCAATTTGTCAAGTGGAAAATCGAAAATACTTAAAATATATCTGGAATAAGTTGACCGCGTGAGCATTCCAGTCCTGCACGGTAGGCTCATTTGATCAGGCTGATCCTGCGCAGCAGCTGGCCGCCGGGGTGTGACAATCTGAGCAGATAGACGCCGGAGGGCAGTCTGGTGCCGCTATCGCTTGTGGCGTTGAAGCTTAGGCTGTGTTCACCCGCCTCGCGGATGCCTTCATACAGCACCTTCACCAACTGTCCCTTGAGATTGTAGAGTCTGAGGCTCATATTGCCCTTGCGGGGCAGGCTGAAGCTGATGGTGGAGCTTGGATTGAAGGGATTGGGCCAGACTGTCAGGGTAGCTTTCAGAAGGGGAGAGGAGGGGTCGTCCGCCGCGGTGGGGCTGAGCAGTTGGGGCACGAGCTGTTGCAGCAGGTTCCGCACGCCATCCGCCTGCATGAAATAGAGCGGAAAACCAGTTAGAACCAGTCTGGCGGAGCTTTGGGGATAATCCACCCAGAAGGCCAGGCAGTTTCCGTTGCCAGCGCTTCCTTCTGGCATCTCAGCCGTATAGATGGGACGCGAAGCTCCGGTGAAGGTGTAGATGTAGGGCAGCATGCCGTTCCAGTTGCCCAGCAGTTTTCCGGGATCGGGAACCAGACTGGGATAGAGGGCAGATTGGGCGCTGATCAGGCAGGGGGAGTTGTTGTACACAAGTTCCACTCCCTCGGCAAAACTGTCCAGGAAGGAACTGGAAAACACGGACACAGTCTTCCATCCGCTCAACAGGACCTTGCCTCCGCCGGAAAGATAGCCGCCCAACAGATTATTGTTGTCCTGCAACAGGTTCTGGTTGAAGTCGTCGGCATGCCAGAGCACCAGTTTATACTGCCCCAGCACTCCCAAGGGAGGCATCCCGCTCTGGGCGATGTCCCAGGTGCCAAAAGCGAGGGGAGCGAGAGCGGCGGCGTAAAAGTCGTCCACCATTGCGTCGGTGGGGTTGATGTTGGCTCCGTTGCCGTCCCTGGTTTCGTCCACGACCAGCAGGTCGTTGGCGAAGGAAAACTGTTCGGGGGTGGCGGCCATGATGTTTGAACGCATGCTTTCCCAGCCGTTGGGATCGACCGCGGTAATGCAATATTCATAGGCAATTCCCGGCTGGGGGGTGGAGTCCGTATAACCGGGGTCGGGCAGTGATTGCTGGGTGAGCAGGGTCCATGCCTGGCCTTCCCCCTGGGGCCGGCGGAAAACATTGTAAGACAGGTTGCCGTCTCCCAAAAAGTCCTCCCATTCCAGCCGCACGAAAGCGTTGGAGGGCAGGCATTGCGCCAGGACGGGCTTGACCTCGGTGATCTGCCGCAGCAAAGCCCAATGGTTGTGATTGGGGATGAGGGACGCGGCGTCGGTCCAGCCGTGGATTCCGCCGTTGGCAGTCCAGTCCGGGCCGGCGGAGACATGCAGGGAGTCCGTGCAACTGCCATTGTCAAACAGGAAAGGCACCTCGATCTCAAACTGGGTGCTGGTGTTGGAAATGGTGCGGGCCAGCAGGCGCAGGGGCGTATCGCTTGCGTCGTTGTTCCACACGCAATACTCCAGCGCGGGAATGCCAGGGCTGTATATCCATTGGTGGAAAAACTGGGTGAGATCCTGGCCGCTGATCTGCTCCGCCATGGCTTCAAACTCGGCGGTGACCACGTTTCCGTTGCAGTGGGTGGAAAACCATTGCTGCAGCAACTGGAAGAAGTGGGCGTCGCCAATCTTTAAGCGCAGCATGTGCAGCACGGAGGCCGCTTTTTCATAGGAGGGAGGAGAGAAATAGTTGTTGAAGTCCGGATCGTAGATGGTGCGCGGGTTGGAACCTTCCCAATTGATGTAGTATTGGTGATAGGAGCTGGCCACGTAATCCACCGCGCTCTGCCATCCGGAGACTTTGTCCGTCCACAAATGCTCTGAATAGGTGGCAAAGCCCTCGGAAAGCCACACATCCTTGAAAGTGAGGAAGGAAACCGCGTTGCCATACCACTGATGCGCAAGTTCGTGGGCGATGACGAGTTCATGGGCGCCGGTTCCGGTGATGATATAGTTGCCCAGGGTGGTCATGGTCTGATGCTCCATGGCGCCGTAGGTGCTCATGCTCACGACTGCGTTGCCATATTTTTCAAAGGGATAGGGGCCAAAGACTTGCGAGAAATAGTCAATCATCTGGGGCAGGCGGGCGAAATCGGCCAGGGCGTTATTGTATTGGTTTTGCATCACGAAGTTCTGAATGGGGATATCGCCCGCGGTTTGCTCGATTTCCAGATAAGGCCCGGCGGTGATGCAGACCAGATAGGTGGTCATGGGGTTGTAGCCGGTCCAGAATGTGGTGGAGGTGCCATCTCCGTTTTCCACGATCGCTTCGCGGATGCCATTTGCCGCGACCTTCCAGTCGCTGCGCATGGTTATCCGCAGATGCACGATGGCTTTGTCCCAGGGGTGGTCGTAGCAGGGCCACCAATAGCGGGCTGCGTCCGGATCGGAAATGGTAAACACGGTGTTGCCGGTGAAGATCATGCCCAGGTTGTAGGGCGCCGGGGAAAGCTGAGGAACGCCAGAGTAGAAAACCTGGGTGGTAAAGGTCTGTCCGGCGGGGATGTCGAGGCTGATGTCGATTATCCCGTTTGTGTGGGTGTAAGTGGCGGGAACATCGTTGACCAGCACTTCCAGGACGTTCAGCCCGACCAGGTTGTAGGGTAGTGAGGTGAGATGGGATTCGGCCAGCACGGTGGCCGCTACGTTGCCGTTTAACTGACGGGTGGCTTGATTGATGGACAGAGTAATCTCATATTCCAGCACGTCGAATCCGGTGAGGGAATCGGCTTTGCTATCCTGTGTCAGGGCAGGCGGGAAATGGGGCTTGCGGGAAAGCCCCGGAATCCTCTCCACGGCGTGGGCGGCGCTGAACAGCACCGCGAGCATGATAATCACTGTTGCTATGGCATGGCGTTGCATCGTTCCTCCATAATATCTGGAAAGCATAAAAAAAGTCTCTCAATTCTGTGATGCAATTCCTTTTCCAGAGTGGAAGTTAATTGGGTTTGAAAAATATTCCTTTACGAAAAAGGGGCTTTACCAGACTTAGTAGCCAACTCTGTTTGGAGGAGAAATGCGCAGATTTAGCATGTATGCCGTGCTATGCCTGATGCTGCTTTTCAGCATTGGCAGCCTGTTCGCGGCAGGCGAAACCATATATGAGATACGCGTGGAAGGGGCCAAGACCGTGGCCGATGAGCTGATCACATCCACGATCAGCCTGCGCACGGGCGGAATCCTCGACCCGGCTGAGGTGGCGAAGTCCATCAAACAGCTTTATAAAATGAGCATCTTTTCTGATATCCGGGTGCTGACCGAGCCTTACAAGACCGGCGTGAACCTGATCATCAGGGTGCAGGAAAACCCTGTCCTGGCCTCGATCGAGTATCCGGGTATGAAGGTGGTCAAAAAAGACCGCCTGGACGAGCTGATGACCGTCCGGGTGGGCACTTTCTGGTCGGAAAACCAAAAACAGCAACTGGTCTCCAAACTGACCAGTGAGTATCACACCAAGGGCTATAGCAACGCCCAGATCAACGTAAGCGAACGGGAAGCCGAACCGGGCAAGGTGCATGTGACGGTTTCGGTGAACGAGGGCAAGCGCCTGGCTATCACCCAGATCAGCTTTTTGGGAAACGAAAACTTTGATGACAAACAACTGCAAAAACGCATGAAGACCAAGCCCGCCAACATCCTGCGCTCAGGCCGTTTTGAACAGGAAAAGTTCGACACCGATATCCGTAACCTGGAGGCCTTCTACAAGAAAAACGGCTTTATCGACGTGCAGATTGAGCCGCAGAAGCCCAGGCAGACCGGCGACAGGTCGCTGGAGCTGATCATCCGCATCACAGAGGGCCAGAAATACACTTTTGGCAGCATCGATGTGAAAGGCAATGAGAGCTTTACCACTGAAGCTATCCTGGAATACTTTAGCCTGCAAAGCGGGGAAACCTTCGACCAGGGAAAGTTTGAGACCCAGTTGTCCAAAATCTATATGAAATACTTTGAGGAAGGTTTCATCTATGCGGAGATAGAGCCAGACCTGCAGAAAGACGGCAGCCAGCTCAATATCCATCTTAACATCAGCGAAGGCACCCGCGCCCGGGTGAGGCAGATTCACATCACAGGCAATCAGCGCACCAAGGAAAAGGTTCTGCGGCGGCAACTGGAGATTGCCCCGGGAGATTACTACCGGCAGACGCAGTTGATCCGCACCCAGCAAAACATCTACAACCTGGGCTTCTTCGAGCCGGATATCAAACTGGACTATACCACGATCAACAGCGACGGCGACATCGACCTGCAGATAGATGTGATCGATAAATCCTCCGGTGTGGCCAACGGCGGCGTGGGTTACAACAGCCAGGACAAATTTGTGGGGCAGCTCTCCGTTTCCATGAATAACCTGTTTGGCAACAACTGGGCCAGCAGTCTGAGCTGGGAGTTTGGCGGCAGCACCCAGAACTTCGAATTCTCCTTCACCAATCCCAATTTCCTGGATACGGACATCCTGCTCGGCACCAACCTGTATTACACGACCAAGGAGTGGAGTTCCTTCTTTTATAAGATTTCCACCCGCGGTGCCAGCCTGCGCCTGGGTCAATATATCCCCTGGGTGGACCGCACCCGTCTGGTGATGGCTTATTCCCTGTATTCCAAAAAATACAGGATTACCGACATGGCCAGTGTGATGAACAACGCCGAGGCCAATGCCACCCTGATCGAGCTGAATTCCATGAACTGGCGCTATACCAGCGGATTGAGCGGCACGCTTAGCCGTGACTCACGGGATAACATCTACTTCCCCAAACGCGGCACTCAAATGACCCTCTTTTCCGAGCTGGCGGGAGGAATACTGGGTGGTGACTTCGATTATTTCAAGCAAATCGCCCAGGTGAACTGGTATATTGAAATGATCTACAACTTTACCCTGCGCACCAAGTGGCGCTTTGGTTACATCACCCCCTATGGCTCTTCTGAGGACGCTCCGCCAGATGAGAAGTTCTATCTGGGCGGCACGGGCGTGGATGGTATCCGCGGCTATCCAGACCGTTCCGTTGGCCCGGATGGTGGCGGCACAAGGGAAATCCTCTTTTCCACCGAGGTGGGTTATCCCATCGGAGGAGATCAGGTGGTGCTACTGGGCTTTTTCGATGCCGGCGACAGCTACAACACTTTCCGTAAGTTTAACTTTCTCAAATTCAACAAAGGCGTCGGGGCGGGAATACGCATCCGTTCCCCCTTTGGTTTAATCGGTTTCGACTATGCTTATGGCATAGATAATCGCAAGTGGGAGCCTCACTTGCAGTTTGGGACAACCTTTTAAAACATGAATTACAAGCATCTTTTTGGACCGGTGTTGTCCCGCAGGCTGGGGCATTCCCTCGGCGTGGACGTTGTTCCCTATAAGTATTGCCCGCTAAACTGTGTCTATTGCGAGGTGCAGAGGACCACTCAACTCACTCTGCAGAGGGAAGAGTTTTTCCCGCTTGAGGAGATAATCTCCGAACTGGACGAGTTTCTGAAAGGGCGCCCCCCGCTGGATTATATTACTTTTTCCGGGGCTGGCGAGCCCACGCTTTACAGCCGGATTGGAGAACTGATCGCTTACATCAAGGACAGATATCCACAGTACAAGCTCGCGCTGCTCACCAACGGAATGTTGCTGGATAGGGAGGATTTGCGAAGGGATATATTGCCCTGCGACCTGATCCTGCCCTCGTTGGATGCCTGTTCAGAACCAGTGTTCGAGCGGATCAACCGTCCGCATCCGGAGTTGAGCGTTACGAAACTGATCGAAAGCCTGGTCACCCTGCGCAAGGAATACAAGGGTCAGATCTGGCTGGAAGTGTTCATCATTGCCGGTGTAAATGATACTCAGGAAGAACTGGACTGCCTCTGCCGCGCGATCGCGGGAATCAAGCCAGACCGGGTGCAGATCAATTCTTTGGACCGTCCCGCGGCTGAAGAGTGGGTGCAAACCGCAGACAGCAAAACCCTGGACAGGGTGAGCAAGTATTTCAAAAAGCATCTGCAAATGCCCGTGGAGATAATCGCCAAAGTGCATCTGGAAGATTTGGGCCTGGAGCTGCCGCAGGAACTGGTCAGCAACCTGGAAGCTTTGCTTTCCCGCCGTCCCTGCACTGCCGAAGAGCTGTCCCATTCCCTGGGTATGCACATCAATGAGATCAGCAAAACGCTGCGCCAATTGAACATGGATAACAAACTGAATATCAGCAGGGAAGAGCGAGGAGTGTTTTACGCATGGAAGCGCTGAGTACTGCCATTGTAACCGCCGCCGGTTCCGGCACCCGCATGGGTTCCGAGATCAAGAAACAGTATCTGCCCCTGGGCGGAATACCCATTATGATCCGCACTTTGCAGACCTTCTTCGCATCGGAAGTGATAGACAGCATCATTGTCACCGCCCCGGAGGATGACGTCTCGTACTGCGAAGATATGATCAGGCAGTATTTTGATGATTCAGACAAGCCCTGGCTGGTGATAGCCGGAGGAGCGGAGCGTCAGGATAGCGTCTTTGCGGCGCTGCAGCAATGCCCTCCCTCTGTCAAATATGTGTTCATCCATGACGCCGTAAGGCCCTTTATCAGTGAAGAACTGCTGTTGGAACTGTATGAGATAGTGCAGCGGGATAAGGCTGTTATCCCGGTTGCCAGAATCAAAAACACCATCAAGAGCATCCAGGAAGACCACATCTGCCAAACCATCCCCAGGGGGAATCTGGTGCAGGTTTTTACCCCCCAGGTCTTTTCCTACAAACTCATCCGGGACGCCTACGACAAGGCCTATCTGGATGGATACATCAGCACTGACGACTCCGCCCTGGTGGAGTACCTCGGTGCGACGGTCACCTACAAATTCTGTCCCGACCTCAATATCAAGATCACCGACGAGTTGGACCTCTTTTTTGCCCGCCAGTTGGTGGACAACAACATAATCTAATGGAGATTTGCCCATGCTGAACCTGAAAGAAATCTGCTTCAGACTTTTGCACAGAATTGCCCGCAGCGACTTCCGTCTGCGCCTTACCCTGCCCTTGCCCGGATTGGGCTGCGGCGTATTGGGACTTGCCTTGCCCAAGGTTTCCGTAAACATCGGAGAATACGCTTCTAAACTACTCAAAGCTTTGGAATACAGGGGTTACGACTCCACCGGCGCCGCCTTTCAAGGTGACAGCCAGGAGATAACCCTGCTCAAGGATGTTGGAGCTCCCAGCACCCTGGTGAAGACTCTGGGCATCGAAAAGCAGGCTGGAAAACTCTTTTGCGGCCAAGTCCGCTGGGCCACTTTTGGCTTTGTAAACAAGGTCAACGCCCAACCCCACGAGGTGAAATGCAAACGCCACCTTTATGGCGCGCACAACGGCAATATAACCAACACCCGCGAACTCAAACTCTTCCTGAGCAAGGAAGGGCACACCGTGCTTTCCGACAACGACGGCGAGATGCTGGTGCACAGCGTGGAGCACTACTTTGACATCGAGATGGACAAGGCTGGCAACCCTGAAGATCCCGAGCTGCGCAAGGCTTGCATGCGGAGCGCGATTATCGCCACGGCAGACAAGCTCATCGGCTCCTACGCCGCGGTGGTTGTGGATCCGGTTACCCAGACCATGTGGGCGATCAAATCCGGCAGCAGCCTCTATTTTGGCGTTGGAGAGCTGGACGGCATGCCTTTTGCCCTGGCTTCTTCCGATCTGACTGCCGTGCTGCGCTTTACCAAGAATCTGGTCAACCTGCGGGAAGGCGAGTTTATCGAGTTCACTTCAGACTACTATCAGGTCTATGCCCAAAAGAACCTGCGTTTCAAGCGCTTGAACCAACCCGACGAAGTTTACGCCAAAGGTGCCAAGATAGACACCCGCGCGGTCTATTCCAAGCTGCGCGCAGAAGATGTGGAACTTTTGCCCGAATTCGAGTTCTTTATGGAGCAGGAGATCTATGCCCAGAGCGAATCCGCGGGCAAGCTGGTCAAGCTTTTCCAGGGCGGATCGAACACTGGGAAGAGGATGCTGGAGCTGATCGGCAAAGCAGGTTTGCGGGAGCAGATGTGCCAGTCGTTGCAGCAGATTTTGCAGAGTCCCGAGCTTGGCGACCGGCAGCAGATCTTTGAGCAGTTGCTGGCTTCGGATGAGTTCAATGAGTTTTACGACAACACCCAGAGAGTCTGGCAGTCGCTGCTGGATGTGGCCGTGAAAGAAGATTTTGAAAAGAAGTATTTCTTTTCCCAGGAAAAGAACATCTTCATTGACCTGATAGGTAAGGAGTTTGACCTGCGCAGGATGCTGCTCGCCAAGGTGCTGGACTCTCTGGCGGAGGCGGACAGCGTGGCGGAGTTTGAAAAGAGCGTGCAGGACTTTCTGGATTTGGTGAAAAACACCATCCACTGCAACCGCATCGCCTACACCATCGCCTGTGGCACCAGCTTTCACGCCACGAAGGTGGGAGCCCTCTTCTTCAATCAGATCGCGGGGGTGGAGATCATCCCCATTCTGCCCGGTGATTTCCGCGGCGAATACTCCAACTGCATCAAGGACAACGACCTCATCATCGGAGTATCCCAATCCGGCGAGACCAAGGATCTGATCGACATCTTCAACGATATTGACGCGTCCAACCTCAACGTGCGCAAGGTGGTGCTGGTAAACAACATGAACTCCACCCTCGGCCAGGAAAAGAGCGATGTGGCCATTCCCATCCTCTGCGGCCCGGAGATCGCCGTTCCCGCCACCAAGAGCTTTATGAACCAGATCACCCTGTTCTACTATCTCGCCATTCGCACGGCACGCATGAAACTGGAAGAGGGGATCAACGAGCTTGACGGCGAGCAGCGCCAGGCAAAGCTTAAAGAGCTGGCCCAGCGTGAAAAAAGCCTGAACGACATTCCCCTGTTGATCCGTGAGACCCTGGAGAACACTGCGGATATGGTCGATTCCATCGCCGCCAAGATCTACATGGAACCCTCTCTGCATATTCTTGCCACCAAGATCAGCGGCGTTGCCATGGAAGGCGCGCTGAAGATACGCGAGACGGTGCTCAATCACGCGGAAGGGCGTGAGGCATCAGAGTTTAAGCATGGCCCGAATACTATCCTGGGCAAGAACACGGTTTTTGGCATCAAAAATCTGCGCAACTTCATGCGCGCGTTCGGCAGCGTGATCGACTTGCTGGATGAAAGCAACCGGCAAGGCAGTATTGCTCAGGACGAAATCAAGCTAATCTACAAGGCTCTGGTGGATTATATCTTTACCGGAAACAAACCTTTCAACCTGTCACCGGAGGCGGACAAGGTGTTTGAGGAGCAGGTGAAAAAACACGACTTCTTCGCCCCGCTCTATCGCAACTACCCCCTCATCTATGTGACGGGACCGGACGAACGTGACGTGAACCTGACCATTTCCCAAATCAACACCCACAAAATTCGCGGCGCGAACACCTATGTGATCGCCGAGGAAAACGAACAACTGCTCAAAAACGCCAGCAGCAACCCCAACGAAGGCCAATACTACGGCTGGGGTTATATCATGCTGCCCAAGACCGGGGACAGCCTGCTTACCTGTTTCTCCGCCACTGTGGTGCTTCAGCTGCTGGCCCTCAGAATGAGCGTGCGCAAGATGAAGAAGCTGGACAAGCTGAACATGGCGGATCACGGGGTGCATCCCGATGTGCCCAAAAATGTTTCCAAATCCATTACGGTGGATTGAGCCGTGTTCCGCATAGGATTTGGCTACGATGTGCACCGCCTGGTGGAAGGGCGCAGGCTGATCCTGGGCGGGGTGGAGATACCTTTTGCCAGAGGGCTGGAAGGCCATTCCGATGCGGATGTCCTCATCCATGCCATCGTGGACGCCCTGCTGGGTTCCCTTGCCTTGGGCGACATCGGCAGCCATTTCTCCGACCAGGATTCCCAATATAAAAACATCGACAGCCGCGTCCTGCTACGCAAAGCTTATGATCTTGTGAATCAACAGGGTTACCGGCTGCAAAACCTGGACAGCACGATCTGTGCCCAAGCCCCCAAATTGCGGGATTATATCCCCATTATGCGCAACAATTTGGCTGCTGATCTTGCCTGCCAGCCAAGCGAAATATCCGTGAAGGCCACCACAGAGGAAGGCCTTGGAGTATCCGGCGGGGGAGAGGGAATCGCGGCCTATTGCGTGGCGATTGTGAGGAAGATATGAAAGCAATCGGCGTTGTTGGCTACCATCACACCGGCAAGACCACCCTGGCCACCCTGCTGATCTCGGCTTTGTCCGGCAAAGGTTTTGAGGTGGCTTCCATCAAGGACATCCATAGCGAAAAATACCGGGCTGACAAGGAAGGCTCCAACTCCTGGAAACACGCCCAGGCGGGAGCGAACCAGGTCTTTGCCCGCGGCCTCAAGGATGGCGCTTTGATCCTCACTCCCAGTCCGGACTTGAGGCAGATTCTCGGCCTGATCCGGGCTGACTGGCTGGTGATCGAAGGCCTCAGAGACGCGGCGGTGCCCAAGATCGTCTGCGCGGACTCCCTTGCCCAGGCCGATGAGCTTTTTGACCCTACGGTCATCGCCTATAGCGGCAAGATCTCCGGACAGACCGATTCCCACAATGGGCTGCCCGTGCTTTCCGCCCTTTCAAAGGGGGAAGAGCTGCTGTCGCTTGTGCTTGCCAAGGCTTTTCCCATCCTGCCGCAAAGCGACCCGGACTGCTGTTCCGCCTGCGGACGCAACTGCTATCAACTGGCGGGGGAGATTCTGCAAGGTTTGGCAAAGCGGGAAGACTGTGTGCTGGACGGCAAAAGCGACCTGATCCTGGAAGTGGGCGGATCCGCGGTGACCATCGTTCCCTTTGTGCAAAAGCTGTTGCGTGACAACATCCTGGCTTTTGTGGACAATCTCAAGGACATCCCTCCCATGGGCGATATTAGTATCAAGGTCAGAAGATGAAGCCGGACAAGCTTTTTGCCGAAATGTTCTCCGGGCAGGATCAGCAACTGCTCCAAATCTGGCGCCAAGCCACAGTGGGCATTGCCGGAGCTGGAGGATTGGGCTCGAACGTAGCTGTCGCCCTCACCCGGGCTGGCATCGGCAAGCTGATCATCGCCGATCACGACAGCGTGAGCAAACCCAACCTCACCCGGCAGCAGTTTTTCCTGCGCCAGGTTGGGCTGCCCAAGGTGGCCGCCCTCCAGGACACCCTGCGTAAAATCAGCCCCTACACGGAACTGTCGGTCTATCCCCAGAAAATCACTGAACAGAATCTGTCCGGCATCTTTGGCAAGGCCGACCTGCTGATCGAGGCGCTGGATGACGCGGAGCAGAAAGAGATGCTGATCGAGACCTGGCAAAGCCTCTATCCCGAGCGTTATCTCATTGCTGCCTCAGGAATTGGCGGCGTTGGCAAAAACGAATTGCTGCATACCGAACAGATGGGAACCCTCTTTATCGTGGGCGATGGAGTGAGCGAAATTCAGCCGGGAGAATCTCCCGTTTCCGCGCGTGTTGCGGTGGTGGCGAACATGCAAGCCAATCTGTGTCTGGAATTGCTGGCGGGTTTGCGCAAATGAATGCAGCCCAGATCACTGTCAACGGGCACCAAATCCCCTGGCAGGAAGGAATGACGGTTCGCGCTGTGCTGCATGCCATGAACTACAGCTTTCGCATGCTGGTCATCAAAGTGGACGGCAAGCTGGTCAAAAGAGAGGATTGGGACAGCACTCCAGTCCCGCGGGGCGCTGAAGTGAGCGTCTATCATCTGATCAGCGGAGGTTGAGCTTGACAAAAATGAAAAAATGCGCATCTTTCTCAGGTCTTCCCCTCAGCCCTCTCGTATGCCTAAGACATTCAAAAGTAATAAGATAGGTAGTCATCCTTAGGTCATCCCTATTCAGGGTTAAGGATGACCCCAGGTTGACACCAGCAGAACGCTTGCCAGGCTATTGGTGTCAAAGGGGAGCGAAAGCTGCTTCCCATGAGGAACTTGCCTCAAAACTTGCTTAAGGAAGTTAACATGAGCCAAATAATACTACCCCGTCCCAGCCGTCACATGCCACAGGGATTCGGTGTAAGCTCACCTTGTGGCTCTGAACCAGATCTGCCGAGGCCGTAGTATGCTTTTCATTATTAGCGGCAGCCACTGGGCGCCTTTCAATATTGCCAGCGAGGAACACATCCTGCGCACTTACTCCGAGGATGTGTTTCTGCTCTACCGCAATCAGCCCTCCATCATTGTGGGGCGGCATCAGAACACGCTGGCGGAGATCAATCTGGATTACGTGCGGCAGTATTCCATCCCGGTGGTGCGCCGTTTGACCGGCGGAGGAACGGTCTTCCATGATCTGGGTAACCTCAACTATTGCTTCATCGTGCAGGATGATAAGGAGGATTCGCTCAGCTTTGCGCGGTTCACGGCGCCGGTGCTATCCGCTCTGCGCGAACTGGGAGTGGACGCGAGGCTTGAAGGACGCAACGATCTAACCATCAACGGGGCAAAGTTTTCCGGCAATGCCAAAGCCCTGCATCATGGCAAGATACATCAGCACGGAACTATCCTCTTTGCCTCGCGGATAGCCGATCTTTCCCAGTCTTTGCGGGTGAATCCGCTCAAGTTTCAGGACAAAGCCGTGAAATCGGTCGCGTCACGGGTGACCAACGTATCATCCCACCTTGCCCATCCTCTTTCTTTGGAAGATTTTATCCTGTTGATCAGCAAGCACGTGCGCCAGATGTACCCCGATGCCCGCGAGCACAGCTTTTCCGAAGAGGAGAACCAGGCCATCCGGGAACTGGTGCAAAGCAAGTATGACACTTGGGATTGGAACTATGGGCATTCCCCTGCCTACAACCACGTGAAAGCGGTGCGCTGCGCCGCGGGGACGATCGAGTTTCACACCGACGTGCATGGGGGGAGGATCACCGGCCTGCGCGTGTATGGCGACTTTTTCAGTGACCGCGATCCCCGGGAGCTCGAACAGGCTCTGATTGGCTTGCCCCATCGGCGTGATGATCTGCTTAAAGTGTTGCAGGATATATCATTGCGCGATTATCTGGGGCAAGTCACTGCCAGGGAGGTGCTCTCGGGCTTAATCTGATAGGTTTTCTCATGCTTTGTGCAAGGGCTCAAAGCAAACTGCGCGAAAGGAAAAAAGTGCTTGACCAATATAGCCTTGCATTTTTAGAGTGGTAAATCTAAAGTATGGAGCTTAGATGAATATACATTTTCGCGACGTTCAAGCCGGAAGCGTGGAAGCGCGGGCGATTGTGGAAATTGCCGAAGGTGTTTTTTTGAACGAGATCACCATCCTGAATATCGATGGGGAGATTGTGGTGGAGTTTCCCAAAAAGAGCTTTATAGGAAAGTCCAAACGCACATTCTACATCGATATTATTACATTTGAGGATAACGACAAACGTATTGTTTGGGAATTGGAGATCAAATCCGCCTACCGGGAATGGCGCAAGAACAATAAAAAAGTTTTAGTATATGAACAAAAATAAAGAAACTGGAGGATCAAAATGATCAAAGACCTACAAGACGTTCTCTCCACTAACATCAAGGGAATGCGGCGCTCCGCCATCCGTGAGTTGCTCAAGTATCTGGGCCAGCCTGGCCTGATCTCGTTTTCGGGTGGCTTCCCAGCCCCGTCAACCTTTCCCATCGAGGAACTGAAAGGCATCATCAGCGAAGTGATGGACAAAGAGGCAGCCCTGGCTCTGCAGTATGGCACCACCGAAGGTGACAACCTGCTGCGCACCCTGTTGGTCGAGCGCTACAAAAAAGCCGGCATCGACATGGGCCTCGAAAACATAATCATAACCACTGCCTCTCAACAGGCTTTGGACCTGATCGCCAAGATGTTTATCGATCGCGGAGACACAGTGGTCGTGGGCCTGCCCTCCTATCTGGGCGGACTGAGCGCGTTCAATTCCTACGGAGCGGACATGATCGGCATTCCGATGGACGATGAGGGCGAAAAACCCGATATCATGGAAGCCGAGATTAAAAAAGCCATTGCCCGCGGCAAGAAACCCAAATTCATCTATGTGATTCCGGATTTCCAGAATCCCGCCGGCATGACCATGAGCACCAAGCGCCGCAAGGAAGTCATTGAAATCGCCCACAAATACGACATCCTGATCCTCGAAGACAGCCCCTACCGCGAGCTGCGCTACGTGGGCGAAACTCAACCCACAATCTATGAATTGGACGGAACCGGCCATGTGATTCTGCTGGGCACCTTCTCCAAGATTTTCTGCCCCGGTTTCCGCATTGGCTGGGTCGCCGGACATCCCGACGTTCTGGACAAGATCGTGGTCGGCAAGCAAGCCACCGACCTCTGCACCCCTCCTTTCACCCAGCGCATCGCCGCCCGCTACATCGAGAAAGGCTACCTCGATCCCAAGATCAAGCAGATCTGCAAGATGTACCAGTCCAAGCAAAAGGTCATGCTGGATTCCCTGCAGGAGTTCATGCCGGAAGAATTCACCTGGATCAAACCCGAGGGCGGACTCTTCCTGATGGCTTACGGGCCTGAATGGATGGACACCAACGCGCTGTTGCTCGACTGCATCAAGGAAGCGAACGTGGCTTATGTGGCTGGAACTTCCTTCTTCTGTGACAGAAAAGGCCACAACACCATGCGCTTGAACTTCTCCTACGAAACCGAAGAGCAGAACCGCGAAGGCTGCCGCAGACTGGGCGACTTCTTTAAGAAGGTCATCGCCAAGAGGTCCTGAACCCGGAAACAACATGTCGAAAACAATAATAAATAGAACCTGGAGGAACTATGCCTAAAAAAGTCGAAAGAGACCGTATGGGCATGATCATCAGGGAGGAAGACGCTCCGGAAAAGATGGAGGTGGAACTCACCGAAGTCAAGGCTCCCGGAGATGACGATTCCCCTGTGCTTATCTATTACAACTGGTGCAAGAAATGTGGCATCTGCGTAGCATTTTGCCCCACAGGCTGCCTGGGCCGCAAGGCCGACGGCTCCCCCTATGTGGCTGCTCCGGAAAAGTGCATCCATTGCGAAACCTGCGACAGGCTTTGTCCGGACTTTGCCATCACCGGCGCCAAAGACCGTTAGGAGATCATTATGCAGAAAAAAACCAAAACCACGAAGACAGCTCCTAAGCCCACAAAGCCGACAGCGGAAAAACCCGATAGCAAACTGGGTGAACTGCAAACCACGCGGGAGCGCAAGACCGTATTGATGCAAGGCAACGAAGCGGTCGCCTATGGCGCTCTGGATGCCGGTTGCGACTTCTTTGCCGGATACCCGATCACTCCCTCGACAGAGATAGCCGAGATCCTCGCGCTGGAACTTCCCAAGCGCGGCGGGGTCTTTGTGCAGATGGAAGACGAAATAGCCAGCATCTGCGCCATCACAGGCGCGTCCCTTGCCGGCGCGAAGTCTCTCACTGCCACCTCCGGCCCCGGCTTTTCCCTGATGCAGGAAGGCATCGGCTTTGCCAGGATCACAGAAACCCCCTGCGTGGTGGTGAACGTGCAACGCGTGGGACCCTCCACAGGCATGCCCACCAGCTGCGCCCAGGGCGAGATCCAGCAATCCCGTTGGGGCAGCCATGGCGACAGCCCTGCCATCGTGCTCTATCCGGACAGCGTGAAGGAATGCTACGAACTGACGATCCGCGCCGTCAACCTCGCCGAAAAATACCGCACCTGCGTCATCCTGCTTTTGGATGAGGTGCTGGGACACATGCGCGAGGCAGTCAGCCTGCCCGACATGGCCAACGTGCGCGTCATTTCCCGCATCAAACCGACCGTTCCTCCCCACTGGTACAAACACTACGATAAGAACCAGAAATATCTCTCCCCGCTCGCCAGTTACGGTGAGGGATACCGGTTCCATGTGACCGGCCTCACTCACGACCAACTGGGATTTCCTACTAATAAGGTGACCGAAGCGGCGGAGATGATGGATCGCCTGCGTAAGAAGATCACCTATAATATTCGCGATCTGGTTCAGATCGAAAGCTATCAGATGGAAGACGCCAAGATCGCCATCTTCGCCGCCGGAATAGTTGCCCGCGCCGCCAAGGCAGCTGTGGCGATGGCCCGGCTCGAAGGCATCCCCGTGGGCTTGTTGCGTCCCCTCACAATCTGGCCTTTCCCCGACGAAGCGGTGCGCAAGATGCTGCGCGACGTGGACATCGTGGTGGTGCCAGAACTCAACCAGGGACAATTGGTGCGTGAAATCCAACGCTTGGTGAAGGACAGAAGCGACAGCAAGCTGATCAAAATCCAGCGCGTTAACGGACAACTGATCTCACCCCAGGACATCCTGAGTACAATGAAGGAGGGAATGTAATCATGGCCAATATACCTCAACGCATTATCCATGAATGGCTGCGCCACGACAAGAAATTCCCCCACGTGTGGTGCGCCGGTTGCTCCAATGGCATCGTGCTGGGCTCGATCATCCGCGCCCTGGCGGGAATGAATATCGACCGCGACGACATCGTGATGGTCTCTGGCATTGGCTGCTCCTCACGCATGCCCGTGTATGTGGATTTCAATACACTGCATACCCTGCATGGGCGCTCCATCGCCTATGCCACCGGCATCAAGATGCACAAACCGCACCTCAAGGTGATCGTCATCACTGGTGACGGCGACTGCACCGCGATCGGCGGCAACCATATGATCCACGCCGCCCGCCGCAATATCGACCTCACCGTGATCCTGATCAACAACAGCATCTACGGCATGACCGGCGGCCAGGCCTCTCCCACCACCCCGCACGAGGCTATCGCCACCACAGCTCCCTATGGCAACATCGAGCCGGACTTCAACGTCTGCGACCTGGCCATGGGAGCGGGAGCTTCCTTCGTTGCCCGCACCACCGCCTTCCATACTGTGGAGGTGCAGAACATAGTGAGGGAAGCGATAGATCATCCGGGATTCGCCCTCATCGAAGTGATCAGCGCCTGCCCGGTAATCTATGGCAGGCTCAATAAAAAAGGCGGACCGCCCCAGATGCTGAAAGACATGCGGGACAACTCGGTGCCCCTCTCCGCGGCGGAAAAACTGCCCCCCGAAAAACTGGAGGGCAAGATCATCCGCGGAGTGCTGCGCAAGGAGATCAAACCCGAATTCTGCGCCAGTTATGCCGATTTGGTTAAACGCGTGCAGGCGATGGGAGGTGAGAAATGACGAACTATGAGATTCGCCTTTCAGGAAGCGGCGGACAGGGCTTGATCCTGGCAGGGATCATCCTCGGACGCGCCGCCGTGCTCGATAAACGCAGGGTTACCCAAACCCAGAGCTACGGCCCCGAATCACGCGGGGGTTCTTCCCGCGCGGATGTCATCATCAGCGACCAGGAAATCTACTTTCCTGAAGCCACGAGCTTCGACTGCTTGCTGGCCCTCACCCAGGAAGCTTGCGACAAATATCTCTTTGACCTGCGGGAAAACGGGATTCTGATCATCGACACCACCTATGTGAAGAACCTCGCCCTGGCAGCGGAAAACACCTACGAGTTGCCTTTCACGGAAATCGCCATCGAGAAGCTGGGAAGCCCAATCAGCACCAACATCCTCTCCCTGGCTTTTCTGGTCAAGGTCACCGGAATCGTCAAAGAAAGCTCTCTCAAGCAATCCATCTCCGAATCGGTGAAACCAGCCTTTGTGGACCTCAACCTCAAAGCCATGAAGCTGGGCTTCGAGCTGGCAGCAAAATATCAGAAATAGGAGACCCCGCCCATGATCAAACGCGTTTCCCACATAGGCATCGCGGTCAAAGACCTGGACAAAGGGATCGAGTTTTACCAAAAGCTCGGCCTGGAGCTCGAGGGAACCGAGGAAGTGCCTTCCCAAAAGGTGAAGGTTGCCTTCTTCCCCTGCGGCGACACCCGCATCGAGCTGCTGGCGCCCACCTCCGAAGACAGCCCGGTGGCAAAGTTCATCGAAAAGAAGGGCGAGGGAATTCAACACATCGCCTTTGCGGTGGATGACCTGCCCAAAGCACTGGAAAAAGCAGAGGAAAGCGGAGTTACCCTCATCGACAAGGAACCCAGACCGGGAGCCCATAACGCGGATATCGCGTTCTTGCATCCCCGTTCCACCCTGGGGGTTTTGATCGAACTCTGCAAGGAAAACAAACACTAAAGACAGCGGTTCTTACCGCTCCGATAATGGGGTGGCGGACAGTATTGTCTGCCACCCCTTTTTGTTACGGATGCCATATTCAGGATTTTAACGGCATGACTTTCTGTTGCTTATGATTGATGGTGTGTGTTTGGCTCTTGTATCCTCACGACTCATTGACCGCCCATTGACGTCCGGCTGATTTCTGTTCCTGCGATTACTCAGCGATCAATTACCCATCAATGAGCGATCAGCACATGAGGCCCAAGCACGGTTTTGTTTGTGCTGATTCTAAAAAGACTGGATCCCGGGGACACAGCATTGTAGTCTGGAGGTGTTTATTTCGGGACTGGCTGCTTGTTTCTAAAAGACTGGATCCCGGGTCAAGTCACCCCACCAAACCGCTACGCGCTTCGGCGGGGACCCCGACTGACCGGGATGACACGGCTTTTTAGTCTGGAGGTGTTTGTTTCGGGGCTGGCTGCTTGTTTCTAAAAGACTGGATCCCGGGTCAAGTACGCTTGCCCGGGATGACACAGTATATAGCCTGGTGGACTTGTTTCAGGGGAACCTTTCCACCTTCAAAGATCCTGCAGATCCTGTCGATCCTGTTATCCGCGTTCTATCAACACGTCACCACGAGAGTCTGTCAGGGGAACCTTTCCACCTATCGTAGCACCTATATATATGGGGGGGATGGTCCTCATTTGCATCACCCTCCCCGGCCTTAGTCTTCCTTGGGTCAACCTTATAATTTATAAGGATGACCTAAGGATGATGGCTCCAAAGCCAGTAGCAGCAAAGGAGGGCGGTATGCAGGAATTTGAGAAACATACACACCAAAATGAGCGATTGGAGTATTTGGTATCAGCGAATGATGGCCAGTTTGCCGCGCGCGATGTCGCCATCCATTTCGATCAAGTAGAAATAGACTCCCGAAGAAACGTTAACGCCGTCTCTGTTTTTGAGGTTCCACATCCATTTGCTGTTGCCCTGAAGGGGGTCGAAGGGTCCGATGTCGCCGGAGTAAACAAGGTTTCCGCTGGTGCTGAAGATCTTGATGCGTCCTTTTTTGTGGGGCGGGAAGTTGGCAAAATAGCAGTAGGGGTTATCTTTTGCCAGCACCGGATTGGGAAAGACGACCACGGATTCCAGGTTTTTGGTGTTGATCAGGCTGAAGCGGGCTACGTTATACTGGGGGGAGATCACGTTTCCTGCCAGATCACGTATGTTGCTGATCCGCAGATAGTAGGCTGAGGTGGAGTATTTTATTGGACTGGCAAGGGTCACCAGCAGTTCGTCGTCGTGGTGGCTCACCGACAGCAGGGAGTTATCGGCGTCGGTGGTGGGGCAGGTCAGATGGAAATTATCCAGCCGCTCCGGATTGGGGTTGTCCGGCAACAGCGATTCGCTGAACTTGATCAAAACGGATTTGCCATTGGGCTGAACGGTGGCGGAAAGCACCCTCGGCTGCTCGGTATCCTCAAAGTAGGGGAACTGGCAGCTCAAGGAACTGATCTTTATTCCTGCCAAGCTTTCCAGATTGTTCATCTGCAGGGTAAAATCCTCCCCGATCACAGGCAGGGGCTTGTTGAAGCGCAGGTGTAATCCGGTGTTGCCATTCACTCCGTTCACGGAAGAAGGGTTGTCCATGCCATGGCTGAGGAAAAAGAGGGAGGGATTGAGGTTGGATGATGCCATGGGACAATCGAAAAACACGCGTACCTCGTTGGCGCTGACCATCCCGGAGCGTTCCATTATCAACTGGGGCACCCGGTTGGGGGTGGCGTTAATCCAGGTGGTTGGCACGCTTTCCGGAGGGCTGTAAGCGTTGTTTACAGCGGTGATCCTGTATTGATATGTTTGTCCCTCAGACAGATCCACATCCATATAGCTGTCCGAGACAACATTGTCTGCCAGCATGATCACCTGTCCGTCTGGATCCTGGCGGTAGAGCCGGAAGTAATCCGCCTCGCCGGTCAACCAGGTCAGTTGCACAGTGGCGTGATCCATTGGCGTGGCGAGGAAGTTAACCGGACTGGGAGGGCCGGTGTAGGGTTCCTGCCGGTTCCACTGAACGGCTCGGATCGTATCCGGTGCCACCTCGTAATTGGTGAGGAACCAAGGTGAACCGTTGCTGTCGCGCGTGGCGAGGATTCTGTAGGTCTGATAGCTGTTAGCGTGGAAGATTGGCTTGAACTTGTAGTCTATGTATTTGAGAATATAGAGGTTTGGCGCTATTGCCAGGATGATCTCGTCCTTACCGTCGTCGTCCAGGTCAATGGCTTGGATGGCGTTTTGGGAGACCACATCATTGAACATCACGGAGCCCATGCTGCTGTAATAGTTGTTGCCGTTGCTCCTGAAGCCCTCAAAATACCAGAAATTGCGGTTGGGATCCAGCACATCGCGATAGTATCCGCCCACCATAAAGTCCTGAACCCCATTGCCGTCGAAGTCTCCGCTGGTAATGCTGTAGGTATTGGCCACAGGCAATCGTGTGGACCAGGTCATCTCGTGGAGATTATCATTTCTGATCTCAAACATCATCACGTCGCCATCGGTGTCGGCTGTTAGAATGTCAAGGTAGTTGTCATTGTCAAAATTATTTACAGTGATGGTCGGCACAAAAGTGTTACGCATATTGGTAGGGCTGGTGTTGATCAATTGATTCTTGGGCAAAAAGGTGTTTCCGCTGCGCTTGTAAGCCTGTATTATCCTTTGTTGGGCCAGGTCTTTGACCAATAGTACGTCTTGGATGCCATCCCCGGAGTAGTCGGCAATGGTGCCTCCTGTCACGGATGCTTCCTCCCAGAGGGGCAGGTTTGGATACTGGCTCGAGCCATGGCTTTCCAGGATCACTGCGGTGTCTCCCCTCAACATCAGGATTTCCTGTCCGGAATTGTTGGTGTCGCCCGCGCCCAACAGCCAGAAGCTGTCGTTGAACGAGTGGCTCACCACGTGTCCGCCCGGCTGGGGCTGATAAGCCAAAACGTTGCCGTAGCCGCTGGCGGGGAGATCCATTGCCAGATACTCTGGCAGGCCATCCGAATTGTAATCGAAGGTATAATTCAAGGGCACGCGGGGATTTCCCACTTCCTCCCATTCGAATCCGTACACCGGAATAGATTCGTAGGTGATGGTGGTAAAGTTGTTGATCAGACCGGAATGCAGGCTAATGTTGCTGTTGTTGGTTGCCTTGTATTCAATGCCGATCGGCCCTTCAGGAATTGTGGGTGGGAGAGACCAGACGTGCAGAGTGTCCAGTTTGGTGCTGTAACAACGGTGCAGACTGGAATCGGAGGCATGCACCAGTAGTTCGCTGATGACCGGTTCATCGAAGACCGCCGAGACGTAATAACGCAGGTTTTGTCTGTCGTAGCGCTTGAAAGACTGGAGCGAGCCCTCTTTGAGCTGCGGGATGGTGGTGTCGTAGGTAAGATTCCGGAAATACTGGTATTTACCGCCGCCGCGTTTGTGGTATTCGATGCGCAGTTTGTATTCTCCCTCTGGGAAGCCTTCGGGAATGTAAAAGTAGGCCAGAGAATCGTTGATCACCTGGTTGGTGTGATACACCGGGTAGTTGGTGTGTTCGCTTACGTCGTACCAATCCAATTGAGTGGGATTCTTGGCGCTTGAGTACATCACCGTGTAGCGGAAGAGATCGCTGCCGCAGACAGTTCCATCTATCCTGGTGCTGCCGGTCAGGCCGAAATGCTCGGTTGGATTGTCGATGTAAACCAAGGGGGGGCTGGCATTTTCGAGCAGCTTCTGGATGTTCAGCAGGCCGTGGCCATATTTGATATCAACGCCTGCGGGGCCCAGATCATCGGTGGCAGAGAGTATACGGGCTCTCACCTCAGCCGGGCTCAGGTCAGGATGCAGGGAAAGCAGCAACGCGGCCGCTCCGGCTACAAAGGGGGATGACATGGAGGTTCCGCTCTGCTCGTAATACAGCTGGTCAGGTTCCAAGCGATAGGTACTGAGCACCAAATCTCCCGGGGCAACCAACTCCATATCCGCTCCATAGCTGGAGAAACCGGAGAGGTTGAGGCTGCGGTTCACCGATCCCACGGCAATCACAGTGGATAACTTGGCCGGATAACTGAGATAGGGGCCGGGGTCGTTTCCCGCCGACGCGACGAGGGTGACGCCTTTGTCGTAGGCATAGGCGCAGGCATCGCCGATGATGGGTGAATAGGCTGGATCGCCCCAGCTCATATTGATTACGTGGCAGCCGTTATCGGCGGCATACACGATGGCTGAAGCGGCGTCGTCATCCTGCAAGGTGCCCTGTCCGCTGGTGGTTCTGAATCCTGCCCGGATCGGCATAAGGCTCACGTTCCAAGCCACGCCCGCGATGCCGATGCCATTGTTGCCGACCGCTCCAATAATGCCAGCCACGTGGGTGCCATGGAAGTTCTCGTCTGTCACGTCGTTATCGGGTTCAAGATAGTCGCCGATGGCGATATCGGCAAACTCCGGGGCATCGGTGAAGTCCCAGCCGTGAACATCGTCTATATAGCCGTTTTGGTCGTTGTCTATGCCATCTCCCGGAATCTCGCCCGGGTTTACCCAGATGTTGGCAGCCAGGTCGGGATGTTCGATCAGGCAGCCGGAATCCACCACTCCCACCACCACCATTTTGCTGCCGGTAGCATAGTTCCAGGCTTGGGCGCTGGATATGACATCATGGAATTGCAGGTGATAGAGGGGGTCATTGGGTGTCACGTGCAGCTTTCTGAGATAATTTGGCTGCACATATTCGATTCCGGGAAAGCTTAGTTTGCCGTTGATCAAGGCATCCCAGTCCGGTTCGTTTGTTACCGTTGCCAAAAAGTATTGGGGTGTGTGCATTGCCTTGATGGGGCGCAGGTTGTGAGCGTCGAGCTGGTTCAGGTAGCTGTCGAAGGCGGTCAGTCCGGTGCGGTCCGATTTCACTTCCATGGGCAGTGAGGTTTTAAAGATAATCTGGCCGGGAGTCATGACTGTAGCGACAGCAGGTGCAGCGATCAGGAGCAGAAACAACAGGAGCAGACAGCAATGTTTCATAGTTTCAACCGGTTAGAAATTGTAGGATAGTCCCACGGAGTGGACGTCGTTGAGTCTGTCGGAAAACATTGCCCAGCCGTAATCCACGCCTATATTCTTCCAACGCAGTCCAAAACCGGCGCACAGGTCTTCCGCGTCATGATTGATCTTATAGCCCAGGCGCAGCAGCACCATTTGATCGAAAAAGCCCAATTCCGTGCTCACGCCTGCCTTCCAGTTTTCGTTCACGGCCTTGAATCCGCCAGCTTCCAGCATGATGTCATAGCGTTTAAATCTGAAACTATGACCCAGGTCCAGCTCAAAGCTGGGGGAAAACTTGGTCTTGACCTCATTCATGGCAGTGGACAGACCCAGATTACGCGCGGAGGCTGAAAGGCTGGTGTTTTTAAGGGGAGGCAGCCAGGTGAGCCCCAAATCGGTGTGTACTCCCAGGCTGGAGTCCGAATTCAGCTTCTCATAGACCACACCCGCATTCGCGCCCACATACAAACTTGGAACGATTCTCACCGCGTAGTTGGCCATCAGATCCAAATCCAGGGGAGAATAGGTGCCGATGATTGCTCCGGCGTCGTCCCTGTTTTCCAGATTGCCATAGTCCAAGACCCGCATTGCCAGCCCTAAATGCTGCTTGCGGGTGGAATAGGAGTAGTAGAGGTTGTTGTAGTTTGTGTCCGCCAACCAGGCTGTGTAGCTGAAACCCAGGCTGCGATGGGCGTTCAATGCCCCGCTTGCGGGTTGGTGGATGAATGACGCCAACGCGTTGGGTGAGTGTATTCCCCGTCCCGCCAGGGCTAATGCCACTGGATTGGTGCTCACGTCCAGGAACTGGTAGCCATATTGGCCCGCGTTGTCTGGTATTCCAGCGCCGAGGGAGACAATTCCCAACAGGCAGATGCTGACGATCAAAGATAATCTATACACGCTAAAACTCCTTACTTCTCGATGGCAAATTTGATCCGGCGGGTGTCCAGGCCGGCTGAGACCACGGCGATATAAACACCGGATGCCAGCTTCTGGGGCGAAATATCCAGGGGGCCGCTGTTGGCAAGATAGGCTCTGCCTTCCCGCTTTTCCTGATGCACCAGATTTCCTGAGATGTCGTAAATCCTCACGGTGATCTGGGCATCGCGGCTGGTCATCGCGTTAAGCGACAGGACGCCGCTTCCCGTTTCGTTTGCATATAGTTTCTTATAGGGATTGGGATAGATATAGATCTGTCCATCCACAAACACATTGCTGGTCTTGAACTGGTTAACAAGGCCAGTGTTATCGATGCTTGCCGTGCGCGAGAGATTTGCCCAGGCATACAGCCACTTGCCCTCGAGAGCCTCTTCCTGCAGGTTTGGCAGCGGAGCGCGGAAGATCGTTCCATTGTCCGCGGCGACCCAGGCATAGGCGGTTCCCGAGTTGTCCCTGCCCAAAACGGGCAGGTTGCGGCTGGAATATCTGAACGAGGATGGGAAACCCCGCTTGACCTTAAAGTCATGTTCCCAGATCAGCAGGCGGTTGTGAGAGAAATTGCCTATGATCTCATTTTTGCCGTCTCCATCCAAGTCCACCGCATAAACCCCCGCGGAAAACGCCAGGCTGTCCGAGGCTGCCATCTCCAGTTGCGCGGGGCTCATTCTGACGCCTGAATAATCTATCACGGCAAAACCGGAATCCGAGCTTATTAACAAATCCAGGCTGCCGTTCCCATCCCAGTCCGCGATGCTCAATGGGGCGGTGCTGTGCAAGTCGTGCACATAGGGGAATCCCTCCACCGGAGCCAGGTTCTCATCGTAGAGATAGACCGAATTGGCAAACTGGACGATCAGCTCCCCGCTTCGACTGGCTGGCAGGATGGGGGCTTTGAATACCCCCACCAAAACGGAGTCAGGCGGGATGCCCAGCGGAGTGTCTTTTAGATCGCCATTGGTGGTGTTGTATTTCCACAGTTGATAAAAGTTGTTTTGCTGGGCTGTGGTGATGTATAGCTGGTTACGGAACAGCACCATGTTTGCCACGATGGGAGCGTCAAAATCCGCCACTACCTGGGCTTCACTGGGATCGTTCTTATCCAGAGCCACCAGGCAACCCTCGCCGTCGCTTCCGTTAAAGGGCAGATAGAGCTTGTCGCCGCCGTCCACGGGGTGGCTGGCCCAGCTGCGGGTCATATCGGTATAGATGTATTGGCTGCCGTCCTTATCCAGCCTGCAAAGCCGGGTCAGATTATCCCTTTGGAGCGGCAGATAGAGATCCTGTCCATCCCAGATGTAGTCTGCCGCCAAGTCCAGCGGGAGTTGCAAGGGGAAACCGGGAAGCTGCTTGTAGCCTGACAGCTGGCTGTCGTAAGTCCAGGCAAAGACCTGTCCGTCGGGCAGGGGATAGATCAGATCCTTTCCAGGTTCCGTGTCAAACTCGACCAGGCAGGCTCCAAAAGGATTGGGGCCACTATAACCTGTCGATAAATTCCAGCCGAATCTGACCGAGAAGGACATCTGATTGCCGCTGGCGCCGATATCGTAAATCTCCAGGGGGATTCCGCCATAATAGCTGGCAGCCGTGGGCAGGGAGGTAAGGCCGTTGTGAGAGGCTTCGCCAAAGTAGTCGTTGTTGCCCGCCCTGAAAGCGTCGTAGGGCCCACCATACATATAGGTATGGATCACGGAGCTGTCCAGGTTTTGAAAGCCATCCGCCTCTTCCAGATCGACTCCTTTGTGGGAGGCATCCGCGTTCACCGTATTCATGTCGAAATTGGGGACAAAATTGTTGGCGATCACGTTTTCATCGATATGCCAGATCAGGATGCCCGATCCATCGACGGGCATGGGATGGCCGGGAGGGATGGGGCCGCCAAGGCCGGGCAGCATAAAATCCCACTCGCTGTCGCGATATCGGTTTTTCATGAAATTGAAGAAGGGGATCAGCGATTCGTCTTCCGGAGTATTGGGATTGTCTGGATAGTAGTCCTGTTCCCCGTGGGGCAGCAGGGTGAAGGAATAGCTGGGCTGATTGGTGATGGGATCGACGCTGCCGTCGGGGTTTTGCTGACGGTTTTCCAGCAAAAAATATTCAGTGGCGGATATGGGTACCTTATAGACCCGGTTAGCCATAGGCGAGTGATTCAGAAAGTAGTCGATCTGCAGGTCGGCGGCGTCTTCCGTGACCGTAATAGGATTTTCCCAGCCCAAGTGGGTTCTGCCCCAGGCGCCGATCTGGGCTGGCACATAACCGCTGGCGTTCCACACGCCTGTGCCCATCAGATCCCAGTTGCCCACGCCTTGCGATGCGCCGTTGCCGGAGTAGTTGTCATAGAGGGTTGGCAGCCCCAGCATGTGCCCCACCTGCTGGGCGAGCACGCCATACATGCTGAAAAGATAGTTGGGGGCGTTATCTTCGCCTTCGCCGGGGAAGTAATCCTGAAATTCACTCTCCGGAGCGATGCCCATGCTGGACACAAAAACCCCATCGTCGGTAGGGATACCGGCATAACTGTCATTTTCCGGATCCAGATAGTATTGGAGGCGTTTACGGGTGAGATAGGTTGACCAGATGTTTTCAGTGCGGGATTTATTCAGATCCGACTCCTGCCCCGGCCCCGCGTGAAAGACAATGATCCCGCCATACTGGCTGAAGTCCACCACCGGATCCACCATCTGGATTAGGGTTTGGGCAAACTCCCCCCGTTTGACGTCGGTGGTGTCCGGGCTGTCCTCGCCGTAGTAAGCCATGGTTTTGGGCAGGGTGATGACATCCGGATGGAGATGGTATTGCAGCAGATAATTGCCGTGTGAGGCATCCAGGAAGAAGTCGCTCACATGCACCATCCAGCGGTCGAAGAAGTTATAATCGTGGGGAAGATAATCGGGATACTCAGCCGTTTGCTGAAACTGGCGGTCGCTAAACTGCACTCTGAGCACCAGAAAGTTGTTGGGTAAGTTCCTGGTGGGCAGCAAGCTGCCGGTGGACGTGCGGGAAGGAGGTTCCAGCAGCGTGGCTTGATAACCGGGCGGTAAACTTTCACACAAAGGGTGCGGAGGCACCATCGCGGCCAGCAATCCCACAAAGCCGGCCAGGATTATCAGGCATAGAATCGCTTTCGTTTGAGAAGGCATTCAGGTCTCCCTGGTATCGTATTATTTGATAAAGATACTAATCAACCCGGCGCTGCTCTTTCGCATACCCGCCATCATAAAAGCCATAAATATAGTCCGGCGGCTCATGTCAACAAAAAAAACCCGCCTCAGACTTCGGATATCAAGCAGTGAGACGGGCAAGAGCGAATATATGTTACCTAAACAGTTCTGCTATAAAGACTTTCCTGCCAGGAAATCCGCTTCGTTGCACTTGCAGATCGTCGCAAACTCATATTTGGGAGTCCAACCGGCTGAGCCTTTTCTGCGGTTGAGTATCGCTTTGATCCTTTTTATTTCGGTGTTGCACACCGGGCATATCACTTTACCTTCGGTAGAAGTATCGTGGGCCACCTTGGCGGTGAAAGATTTGACTTTTCCCATTGTTTCCTCTTTATGGTCCGGTTGTTCGGACTTTTCTTATTTAATTAGCTCGTTCTATGTATTCGCCGGAACGGGTGTCGATCTTGACCTTGTCGCCCACTTCCACAAAGAAGGGGACGGTCAGGCGCAGGCCGGTTTCGGTGAACGCGTTTTTACCGCCGCCGGAGGCGGTGTTGCCTTTGACGTTGGGTTCGCATTCCGTGATGGTCTGCACCACTGTAACCGGCAGTTCCAAACCCATGATCTCGCCGTCGGGGGCAAACATCACGGTCACTTCCATGTTTTCAAGCATCAGCTTGTCGTTATCGCCGATTGTGGCGGCATCCACATGCGTCTGCTCGTAAGTTTCGGTGTCCATCAAGATATAGAAGGCTCCATCGTGATAGAGATACTCCATCTTTCTGCGTTCCACACGCACTTCGTTGAAAGTGTCGCTCTCGCGGAAGGTGTTTTCCAACACTCTGCCGCTACGCACGTTCTTGAGCTTGGTGCGCATAAAGGCGGGGCCTTTACCGGGTTTAACATGCAAAAACTCAACCACCTCATAGAGGTCGTCGCGCCATTCAATAATCATGCCGTTTCTGATATCAGACATCGAAGCCATATCTTTATTCCTTGGATATTTATCTTGAATTAGCCATAAATTCTCAGCAGGGGTTTTTGGCAAGAAATTTCTTTGTCCTTTCCCTCCAGCCTGCCGGCAAAGATTTGCGCGATTCCCGCATCCGGCATATATTATATGCTGCGGCAGCCTGCCATGAGCCCGGTACAGGATTCTGCCTTGGGCCTCATATCCAACCCAGCTTCCGCCTTTGGTCAACCTGGGGTCAACCTTAACTTTTAAAAGGATGACCTAAGGAAGAT
>DFUX01000019.1:0-14670 GCA_002379855.1 Cloacimonetes bacterium UBA4175
AGGTAACTAGGAAAGATTAGATATTATTTTTACATGGGCTGGTATCCAGTCCGACAAGGAAAGAAACATGAAAGAACTGATAATAAAAGCTATTAGCGGCCCCGAGCCGCAAGACTTTTTGGGAGAAGATAAATGAGCACACCCCGCGGAGAACGCGTCAACATCACCCTGCTGGGCAACCGCAACGCTGGAAAATCGTCCTTGATCAACGCTCTGGCAGGACAGGAGATCGCCATCGTTTCCAGCACCCCGGGCACCACCACAGACCCGGTGGACAAACGTTATGAACTGCTGCCCCTGGGCCCGGTGACCTTCTTTGACACCGCCGGACTGGACGACAGCGGCGAACTGGGCGAAAAACGGGTGCTCGCCACCTATAAGATACTTTACCGCACGGATATAGCCGTGTTTGTGAACGATGGCCGCCCCTTCGCGGAGAGCGAGCTGTCCTCCCTGAAACGCATCCGCGAGATGAAGATACCGCTTTTAATGGTCTTTAACCACAGGGATCTGCGCGAGCCAGCCCCCGCCAATATCGCTTGGTGCGAGGAACGGGGACTGCCCTGGGTCTCCGTCTCCGCCCTCAAGGGGGAAAACATCGACGCCGCCAAGGAACTGCTGATCAAGCTGGCGCCCGCCCATCTGCTGGAGGAACGCCCCCTGGCGGGTGACCTGGTGAAAGCCGGGGACAGGGTGCTGCTGGTGACTCCCATCGACCTCGCCGCGCCCAAGGGACGCCTGATCCTGCCGCAGGTGCAGGTGATCCGCGAACTGCTGGATCACGACGCGGTGGTGACGGTGGTGAAAGAGCGGGAACTGGCCTATGCCCTGCAAACCCTGAAGGAACCGCCTGATCTGGTGATCACGGATTCGCAGGTGGTGCTGAAGGTGGTGAATGACCTGCCCCCCGAGGTGAAGATGACCACCTTTTCCATCCTCTTTGCCCGCTACAAAGGCGATCTGGACGTCCTGGCGGAAGGGGTGAGGCAGATCGACAAGCTGCGCGACGGCGACAAGATCCTGATCGCCGAAGCCTGTTCCCACCACGTGCAGGCGGACGACATCGGGCGGGTGAAGATTCCGCGCTGGCTGAGCCAGTTCACGGGCAAGGAACTGGAGTATGAAGTGTACGCGGGACACGACTTTCCGCCCAATCTGGAGGACTTCGCGCTGGTGATCCACTGCGGAGCCTGCATGCTCAACCAGATGGAGATGAGCCGCCGCATCGTGGAAGCACAGCGGCGCGGAGTGCCGATCACCAATTACGGGCTGGCCATTTCCAAGGTTCAGGGAGTGTTTGAGCGGGCGGTCGCGCCTCTGTATCCGCAAGGATAGGAGCGGTCTTCGAGCCGAGTCCACTTTTTTCCATTCTGTCTTGGAGGCGAGCCGCGATTCCGGCTTGACAAATCCGCCGCCATCTGGTAAAGTATAAAAACAAAGCTTAGTTCAGGGAGGTTCAAATGATGCAACAACAAACGCCAAAACCTGTCGTGATCAAGTTTCCCAAGTTCAGGATCAAAGCCCTGCCGGCCGTAGTGCTGTCCGTCCTGCTGCTGGGTTTTATGCTTTACTTTGTGCTTCCGGTGCTGCATATCCGCTTTTTGGACTGGATCGTCCCCCTGATGATCTGCCTGGCTCCGCTGCTGGCAATCCGGCGCCTGCGCAAGATCCTCTATGTGGTCTATCCCCTTCTGGCGCTGTGGCTGATCCTGGCGCCTTTCTTCTCTTCCGGCATTTTCAATTCCGGCAGCTACCGGCGCATGATCGGCGAGGTGGAAAAGACCGAGTTTTCCGACCTGGTGGCGCCGGTCAATCTGGATCAGGTGCCGATCCTGGATTCCGCTTTCGCCAAGGATTTGGCAGCCAAGAAACTGGGCGAGGACTTTGCCCTCGGCAGCCGGGTGGTGCTCGGCAACCCCACCATCCAGATGGTGGATGGCAAGCTCTTCTGGGTCTGCCCCCTGCTGCACAGCGGCTTCTGGAAGTGGATCACCAACACAAGCAAAGGCACCCCGGGCTATATCAAGGTCTCGGCCACCAATCCGCAGGATATCACCTTTGTGCGCGAGCTGAAAGGCAAACCCATCCAAATCCGCTATCAGCGCAACGCCTACTTCGGGCAAGACCTTTACCGCCATCTCTGGTGGAACGGCTTCGCGGGCATCGGCCTGGCAGGCGATACCTTTGAACTGGACGACAATGGCGAACCCTACTGGACGATAACCACCTACACCCACAAGATCGGAGTGAGCGCTCCGGAAGCCACCGGACTCGCCATCGTGCATGCCGGCACGGGTGAGATCAAATACTTTCCCCTCAAAAAAAGCGGTGGCATCTATGATGACAGCAAGATTCCCGCCTGGGTTGACCGCATCCAGCCCTCCTACTTTGTGCTTCCCCAGCTTTCCTGGTGGGGCAAATATGTGCACGGCTTCTGGAACAGCGTGTTCGGCAAACGCGACCTGCTGCGGGTGACGCCCGGCTACAACGTGATCTATGGCCGCGATCAGCGCAGCTATTTCTACTCCGGCCTCACCAGTGTGGGTTCGGACGAGGGGACGGTGGGCTTTGCGCTCACGGACACCCGCACCAAAAGCAGCCACCTCTACCTGGTCTCCGGCGCCACCGAGACTGCCGCCATGCGCTCCGCCGAAGGCAAGGTGCAAAACTTCAAATACTATGCCACCTTCCCCATCCTGGTGAACATGAACGGCAAGCCGACCTATTTTATGACCCTCAAGGACAGCGCCGGGCTGATCAAGATGTTCAGCTTCGTTTCAGTGCGCGACTTTTCCCTGGTGGGAGTGGGTGAAAGCGTGCGCAGCGCGCGCGACAACTATCAGATGGCGTTGGCTGGCAGCCGGACAGGGATATCGCCGGAGGCAGCGGACAAGCAGGCCACCCTCACAGGCACCATCGCCCGCTTTGGCTCGGACACCACGGACGGACGCACCTACTACTACCTCACCCTGGCGGAAGCGCCGGACAAAATCTTTATTGCCTCCAGCAACCTGAGCAGCCGTCTGCCCATCACCCGCGCGGGCGACCAGGCGCGCGTCAGCTATCTGGAAAGCGCGGACGCGGAGATCACCCTCACCGCCTTCGCCAATCTGAGCCTGGGGGATAAGTAGGCAGAAAGGAGATTAGTTAAGCCAGGCAAGGCAGGTAGCCAGATATGAACCGCGTGGTGCCCAGCTACATCCTGCAGCAGTATGAGCAAAACATCCTGCAGGGGCAGATCACCGGCTATATCCTGCGCTTTTGCACCGTTGCCACTTACAATATCAAAGGAGTAAGGCTCAAGCAGCGGCGGCAGGTGATTGACAGGATGGAAGCAACTTTCACCGAAGCCTATGAAAGGATGCTGAGCCTGATCAGGAACGCAGGCGGACTGCTCTTCCAGTATGAGGGAAACTGCATCCACGCCCTGTTGCCGGAAAGCACTCCGGTGCTGATCGCGGCACTGCTGGCACGCATCAATCACACTATCGGCGCGATCAACAGCTACGCCAGCCCCCATCATGGAATGCCGAATGTAATCCGCCTGGCCGTGGGTTTTGGCACCCTGTCCTGGCGCATCTTTGAGAACCCCCTCCAGTTTGAATATGTATTCTGGTCTCCCCAACTGGATATCCTGCGTGAAAACCCCGGCCAGCCCAACCAACCTTATTACTCTCCCCAGGCATTGAACAGACTGGGCTGGGAGTTGGATGCCAGGCCTGGCAAACTTGCCGAGCTTCCGCCCTTTCCCCAGTTGCCTGATACTCCGGAAAGGAAGCGCCTGGGCAAGCAACACGGCCACCACTTCATTCATTCCCGCTTTCACAGGCTCAATCCCGCGGCTGACGTCCGGCACAGCGTTTGCTGCTGCCTCAGCCTGGACGAGCCTCCGGACGGCCCCCTGGAGCCAACCATCCAGGCGCTGGAACTGCTGGCGGTGATCTACGACGCCTTTTTGGCAGCCATCTATGTGCGGCACAAGCGGCTGCATGCCATCCTGCTCTTCGATTTCCCCCACAACAAGGTCAACAAAATGCAGCGCGCCTGCCGCCTTGCATTGGAAGCTGCCACGCGCCACAAAGCCCGCGCCGCCTGCTGCACCGGCTACATCTTTTCCATGGCTGCCGGCAAAGACCTGTGGAAGGCAACCTTCTTCCCGGGCGAAGCCATCACCCGCGCCCAGAAGCTCCTGGAACTTGCCCGTCCCGGCGAAGCCCTCGCCGACCACAAGCTGCGCAACCAGCAGCACAACTCCTTCATCTTCACCCCCCTCAAAAGGGAGCAGGCCGCCTCAGGAGCCGCGCCCCGCGCCTACCGCCTGGGCATGCTGCCGGGGCAACTGCTCACAGGACAACCGCTTTGCATGATCGGCAGGGAGAAAGAGACCGCTCTGCTGCATAGCAGGATACGCGATGGTTTGGCGGCCTCCTCGCCCCAGGCAATGGTGGTGCATGGAGCCGCGGGAGTGGGCAAAAGCAGGTTGGCACGCGAAGCTTTGCGCGCCTTCGAGACTCCGCGGCGGCAGGTGTATCTGCTGGCTTGCAGGCCGGATTCCCCCGTCCCTCTGGACATCGTAACCCAGTTGTTGCGTGCCAGTTTGGGGCTTTTGGAGGACGAGGCTCCCGCTCAGGCGGTGCAGCGTTTCCGCGAAGCGTGGCAAAAGCGCACCCGCGGTTCCTCGCTGGGGCAGGATTGCGAGGCCGCCCTCGCCTCGCTGCTGAATCTTTCCTGGGATGGCTCGCCCTGGCGCGGGATCGCCCCTGAAGCCAGGCTGCCCCGTCAGCAGCAGGCCTGGCTGGATTACCTGCGCTGGCTGTGCGCCAAATCCCCGGTGCTTATCTTTATCGACGATGTCCAATGGCTCGATCCGCTGAGCCGCCAATTCCTGGAACTGCTTTGGCAACACGGCGTGCGCCCGCTCTTTCTGCTGGCTACCGCCCGGACGGAAAAGGGCAGGCTGCCCGCGGAGCTTGCCCACGGGAAAGAGGGCTTGGAGAGCCTCGCCCTGGGTTCCCTCAACTCCAGCGCCAGCCGCAAGCTCTACCTCAATCTGCTGGGCCTGCCCCGCCTGCCCCGCGAGGCCTTTTCCGCTTTCCACGCCTGCGCGGGCGGCAATCCTTTCAATGCCGAACAGCTTGCCGCCTATCTGCTGGAAAACAAGCTACTCAGTCCCCACGGCGAAATAGCGCAAGAGGGCTTGGAAGCTGCGGCGGGAGGCATCGACGAGGTGATTTCCCGGCGTATTGCCCGGCTCTCCAAAAAGGTTCAGGAAAGCGTCCGCGGCGCCAGTGTGCTGGGCTTCCGCTTCAATGTTGTCCTGCTCTCCCACATGCTCGAAGGCAACCCCATCCAGCAACTGGGTAAAGCGGGGGGACGGAAAATCTGGCAGGATGCCGACGAACTCTTTTACATCTTTTCCCACAGCCTGTTACAGAAGGCGGTCTATGCCAGCATCCGCGAAAAGGAGCTTAAAAAACTGCACCTGGCGGCCGCCGAAGCAATGGAAACAGTCTTTGAACAGGCGCTCAAGGAGCATTCCGCGGAGATCGCCCGCCACTTCAAAGCTGCCGGGGAACTCAAAAAAGCCGCCCATTACTATGAGATGGCGGCCGATTACTTCTGGGACCGCATGCTGCTGGCCAAGATTGAGGAATGTATGCTGCTGGCAGCCGAGTTGTCCTGCCAGGCCTGGGGCGGGGACAGCCCGGAACACATCGAACGGCTCTTCCATCTGGCCCTGCTCTATCACTATATGCACCGCATGGACGATGCCGAGCCGCTCTATCTGAAGGTGGTGGAGGCCAGAACCCGCCAGCTCGGGCCACGCAGCCCCCGCCTCTCCCCCTATCTGAACAACCTGGGACGCTTTTACAAAGATACCGGCCGCTACGAGCAGGCTGAAAAACTGCTGCGCCGCTCGCTGAATATCGAAAAACGCCCCGGGCCCAGTTCCAACGTGGCAGACCGCATGAACAACCTCGCCTCGCTCTACAGTCTGATGGACAGGCCGGACAAAGCGGAGGAGATGCTCCGCGCCGCGCTGGAAATGATGGAAAGCCTTTTCCCTGATGGACACTGGTTTACGGCAGTCTGCGCCGGAAATCTGGGCAGTGTGCTGCTGCGCCAGGGACGCCTGGAAGAAGCGGAACCCCTGCTCAAACAGGCGATAGACGGCCATACCCTCCACTATGGCGAAAACCATTCCCAGACAGCCCATTACCTCTTCTCACTGGCCAGGCTGCGCGCCAGACAGGGCGACACGAACACCGCCCGGGAACTGCTGACCAGGGTGCTGAGCATCTGGGAAAACACCTTCGGCAAAGACTATCCCCGCTGCAAAAACGTCCGCGAGGAACTGGACAAGCTTTCCTGACACGACTGCCGTCTGCATGCTGAACAGGCGGGAAACGGGGGTGGCTCCTCTGGGGTGACTGGATCCCGGGTCAAATCACCCCGCCAAACCGCTACGCGCTTTGGCGAGGACCCCGTCTGCCCGGGATGACACGGGTTTTAGTCTGGGGGGTGTTTGTTTCGGGGCTGACTGGTTGTTTCAAAAAGACTGGCTTCCGGGTCAAGCGGTTCACGCAGATAATTTGAGGGCTGCCGAAGTCTGTTCGGCAGAGGCAACGGAGTTGCCTTTTTGGGAGAGACCTCCGGTCTCTGTGGCAAACGGACTTTGCCACCCCACTCGTGATGACACAGTATATAGCCTGGTAGAGCTTGTTTCGGGGGAACCTTTCCACCTTTCCACCTCAAAAACACCTTTCCACAAAAATACCGCAACTTTCTCCATAATCCTTCATACCGCCCTCCTTTGCTGCTACTGGATTTGATGCCATCATCCTTAGGTCATCCTTATAAATTATAAGGTTGACCTAAGGATGATTCACGCCAAAATGCCAGATGCAAATGAGAGCCACCCGCGCGCGAGGGGAAAGAAAAGTGGCAGACACATGGCCATGCCATCAAAGGCAAGTATATTTATATACTTGCCCTGGGATCCGCTTCCCGCCTGGCATGAAGGGGTCGTAGCACCTATATATATGGGGGGATAATTGGTGGAAAGATGGAATGTTTGTTTGGCGGAAAGATGTCCTGCTTTTTAATAACCTTACGCGTATGTTTCTAAAAGACTGGATCCCGGCTCGCAGGCCGGGATGACACGGTGTGTAGCTTGTTGTGGTTTGTTTCTGGGTCTGGTGTTTGTTTGAGGATTAAAAGACTGGATCACGGGTCAAGTCACCCCACCAAACCGCTACGCGCTTTGGCGAGGACCCCGACAGCCCGTGATGACACGGTAATATAGCTTGGGAGTGATTCTTTCTGGGTCGGGTGTTCGTTTCATATTGGACACTTGCCCTTATCCTGCTCTTTTAATTCGTGTAAAATCGTGAAATTCATGGATGATAATTCTTTCTTCCCCCGGCAAGAAAGAGCTTGACATCCACTCCTCTACCTATAAACTTTGTTCAGAGGCAGAATTATGAGAAAGCTAATTACTTTGTTGGTTCTATTCATTCTTTTCGGCCAGGTGCTTGCGGCCGAGGCACCCGCGTATGAAATATCGGTCGCACCCACCGTCATCACCCAGTCCTGGTATGATTACATGATCGGCTGCTACATGGATACCCCTGTGGCGGTGCAGGATGCCAGCCATGGTCAGGACATCTATATGCTCTACCAAGCCATCACGGGAAGCTACGCCAGCCAGAGAAAGATACATCTGGCCAGGGTGGACACCAGCGGAGCGCTGGAAATGAACATGGATTACTGGCATCTGCAAGCCCAGCGGCAGGGCTTCGGATCCGTGAAGGTGGACGCAGAGACTGGCTGGCCGCTCTTTGTCTGGCACGAAGCGGTTCCCTGGCCCGACAATGACAACTGTTTGGATATCCCTCTGGTCTGCAGTGAGATGAGCGGCATCCAGATTCCCGAGTGGCAGCCCTTTTTGGTGGTGGACAATCCTGTCCCCTACGATGCGGTCAGCAGCGGCGAATTCATCTGGCCCACCATCTGCATCGGGCCTTCGCCCACGGCCGGTTTGCGCCGGGCTTACATCTTGGGGCGCAATCGCACCGGTGGCGAAGCCAATGATCACAGCCCCAATGTCTTGCTGGCTTACGCTGATTTCTCCACCGATGACCTCTACAACGGAAGCTCCCTGAACTGGAGCTACACGAGTGTCCCGGAAATGAACGACTGGTATGAACTGGAAGGATTCTGCCACAACTGGCAGGGAACCCTGGCCTGCGGCGACGACGGGCGGGTCTATCTGCTTGGATGGCATTCTGAGTATGCTGTGGATTCAATACACAGTTCCCAGTTTCTGACCGTGTTCATCAACGACAGCTATGGCTCCGGCGCCTGGCGGCGGATTTCCGTTTCCGCGGCCCAGCTTCCCTCGCCTGTGAACGACCAGATCGCTTCCTGGGATCCGTCCAACATATACTTCATCCCCTCCTCCAGCAATCACTTCAACGTGGTCTGGGATCGTGCCGGCAGGCTGCACTTTCCCCTGCTCTACACAGGCACGGAAGGGGGCTATTCCTGGCATACCTCCCTCTTTAGCGTGCGCGATATCTGGTTCGACACCGCCAGCGAAAGCTTCAGCATCCACGATCTCTTCCCCCGCGGCGCCACACCTCACGCCGATCCCTGCTACACCCCTTGGGATGTGGATGAAGACCATTGGGTGGATGAGCTTGTGGACGGCTACCCCGTCTATCCCACCTATTTCCCTTTCCCGCATTGGGATATGGAGGAAAGCAACGGCGCCATGATGGCTCAGCAAAACAACGTCAAGATGAGCTTTGCCGAATCCGGCGGCGCCATGGCCTGTGTGTGGCCGGACAGCAGAGCCAGGCAACAGGATTCCGGGGTGACAGGGCCGCAGATTTACATCAGTGTCTCGCCGGACAACGGCTACACCTGGCTGGATCCCATCGTGCTGGATCATGCCCAGAATCCGGCTTTGGGCGAGACCATGACCTTCGTCTATCCCGCGGACAGGATGATCGACATGGGAGTGGACGACTCCGGCAACCGTGTTTTGCGCCTCTTTCTGCTCTATTTTGACGACAGTGTCTGGTGGGTGGCAAACACCAGCCCCGGGCCGGGGCCTTACTATGGCGAGGGGAATGTCTGCTACCTGGCGCTGGATATCCACCTCCCCGTGCTCGGGACGCCGAGCCATGAGCAGCCTCCCGCTCCCAGGGCCAGCCTGGATTGCAGTCCCAACCCCTTCCGCGGGAGCGTCCGCCTGAGCTTCAGCCTGGAGCGGGGAAAAGATGTGTCAGAAGCGCGGCTCTGCGTCTATAACCTGCGGGGTCAGTTGCTGCGCTCCTTCCCTGTGGAGGCAACCCGGAACGAGCAACAGAGCCTATCCTGGGATGGCGCGGACGCCTCGGGCAAGCCCTGCCCCAGCGGAGTCTATCTTGTTTCCCTGCAGCAAGGAGGCAAGCGGCTGGCCACCCGCAAGCTCAGCCTCATCAAGTGAGGAAGGCTGTCCGTAATCCTTTGCAGTAAATCCACACTCCGCGGGTAACAATTATAAAGGTTGGCGGGCATGCCCCGGCGACCATCCTTGCCAATATTTGAAAGGAGCGAGAAACATGGCCTTATCCAAGTATTTCCTGATCCTGGCACTGGTGCTGGGCTTCTGCTGCGGCTGTTCCTGCAACAAGACACAGGAACTGGCGGAGCTGGACAAACCGGATACGGAGTATGCCTCCGGAGAGCAGGGCACAGCCTTTGCTCTGAGAATGTTCCAGGCGGCAAACCAGCAGGGCGAAAACCTCTTTTTCTCACCCTATAGCATCTCCACGGCGCTTTCCATGGTCTATGGGGGCGCGCGGGGCAATACCGCGGAGCAGATGGCGAAGGCCCTGTCCTTTGCCAGGCCTGCCGAAAACCAGCATGAGGCGATGCGCTCCCTGCAACAAGCTCTGAATGACCTGCAAGACAGGGGCAACGCGGAACTGACCGTCGCCAACGCCATCTTCGGAGCCAGGAAATATGAGGATTATGTGCTGCCGGAGTTTCAAACCCTGATGCGCAAGTCCTATGCCAGTGAGCTTTACTCGCTTGATTTCGGCGACGCCCGGGGTTCGGCGGACTTCATCAACCGCTGGGTCGAACGCAAGACCAGAGAGCGCATCAAAAACCTGGTCAACGCCGGCCACATTGAGGGCAGCAACCACGGCATGGTGCTGGTGAACGCCATCTATTTCAAGGGCAACTGGCTCACCCAATTCGACCCCAACCTCACCCGGGAAGACAGGTTTTACACCTCATCCAGGTCGAGAAGCGCTTCAGATAGCCGTCCGGTGATGATGATGCACTCCCGGGGCGACTACCGTTACGCGGAGCTGCCCGGCCTGCAGGTGCTGGAGCTTCCCTACGAGGAAGAGGAACTCTCGATGCTGGTGCTGCTGCCGGACGATATTGACGCTTTGGCAAAGGATCTGACTCCGGCAAATCTCAGCGCCTGGCAGCATAAACTGGGCATGAGCCAGGTGAAGGTCTTTATGCCCAAGTTCAAACTGGACATCAGCTTGGAAGGGATAGTGGAGATATTGAAGGGTATGGGGATGCAAGACGCTTTCAACTCGAATACCGCGGATTTTTCCGGGATTCGGGACGAGGAGAAAGTGCCCGGGCTCTTTATCATGGACATCGTCCACAAAGCTTTTGTGGAAGTGAATGAGGAAGGCACGGAAGCCGCCGCCGCAACGGGTGTGGTGATGGCCACCAAAGCCGCCTCCAGCCCCACGCCGCAGATTCCCGTGTTCCGCGCGGACAAGCCCTTCATCTACATGATCTTGCACAAACCCAGCAACACGTTGCTCTTCCTCGGTAAGCTGAACCAGCCGCCCCAAATCCAGGATTGATTTGCTGAATCCTTCTTAGTAAGAGCGGATTATCCGCCTGTAAACCTCGCTGTTGGCGTGGATAATGCTCTCCAGCGAGGGTTCCGCCTCGTTGGTAAAGCCCGCGACCGCCTCCGCGCAGACGCCGTGGATTTGGGTGAAGCCGATCTTACGCTCCTGAAACAGGCGCAGGGCCGCTTCGTTGGCGCTGTTGAGCACCGTGGGCAGGATGCCTCCGGCCTGGGCGACCTCCAATCCTAAATAGTAGAGGGGATAGCGCTCTTTGTCGATGGGGGAGAAGCTTAGGGCGGGCAGGGCTGTCAGGTCGGTTTGCACCAGTTCTGAAGGCAGCCTGTGGGGGTAGGACAGGGCGTAGAGGATGGGTAGCTTCATGTCCGGAACGCTCATCTGGGCAAGCAGGGAACCATCCACGAACTCCACCAGGGAGTGGATCACGGACTGGGGGTGGATGACCGCCTCTATCCGCTCGTAGGGCAGGCCAAAAAGCCAATGCGCCTCCATCACCTCCAGGGCTTTATTGAACATCGTGGCGCTGTCCAGGGTCACCTTGGCGCCCATATCCCAGTTTGGATGCCGGAGGGCTTGTTCCACCGTGATGCTGGCAAAATCTTCCAGGGGCAGGTCGCGGAATGCGCCGCCGGAGGCAGTGATGTGCAGTTTCCTGATCTCGGAGCGGGGATGAGCGCCTATGGCCTGGAAGATGGCGCTGTGTTCGCTGTCCACAGGCAGCAGTTCGGCTCCTTTGGCTTTGATGAGGGGCAGCAGCAGATGTCCCGCCATCACCAGGGATTCCTTGTTGGCGAGGGCAAGCCGTTTGCCGCGTTCCGCGATGGCAAAGCTGGCGCGCAGTCCCGCTGAGCCGCTGATGGCGTTCAGTCCGGTGTCGTAATCTGTTTCCGCCAATGCCCCGATCAGGGCGTCTTCGCCAAAGACGATTCTCCTCTGGGGAGCCTGGGCGCGGATTTCCGCTTGCGTTGTCGGGTCTGTGATGCCTGTAAATGCCAGGCAGGGGATGTCAAACTCGGCGGCGATCTTCAGCAGTTTGGCATGATCGGAATGCGCCGACGCCAGAACCAGTGAGAATTGGGTGGATTGCTCCCTCAGCACCGCCAAAGTGGATGTGCCGATGGAGCCGCTTGCTCCCAACAGGGCGATTTTTACCATGAATAACTGAGCGCGACCCTCTGGGAATAGCCCAAGGCGTCATCCGAGCCGTTGCGCCAGGCGTAGTCAAGCCCCAGATTCCACCAGCGGACGCCAAGTCCGGCGGTGAAGCTGTCCACGTCCCAGCCCGCCATCACGTTCAGTTGGGGGATGGGCTGCACCAGGACGCCGCCATGCAGGTCTGTGCTGAACTCGCCAAAGGAAAGGTTGGAAGCATCTCCCCGTCCTTCCGCGTAGGTTTGACCCCGCAACGCGAGATGTACCGGGACTTTTTTGCCCAGGAGCGCGAAGCTGTAGGCAAGTTCCAGGTCCAGATTGGGGATTGCCACCTCGTGAGTGCCGTTTTCCCAGATGATCCGGGTGGTAAAGAAGTCGCGCAGGTTGGCTCCCGCGCTGAAGCCTCCGCCAGCATTCCAGAGCAGCCCCAGATCGGCGCCGAAGCCATAGCCGGAGTTCTCCGCCAGATTCCTGTAGGCAAGCTTGGGCGTGAGGCCCAGATGCAGCTTGTCTTTCACGCTCCTGGCGATGCTGCCGTAAAGTACCACATCGTTGTTGCTCACGGTCTTCCAGACCACGGGGCGGTTGGAGTTGCTGAGCGAGTCGGCTTCGTTTTCCAGGCGGGTTAGTTTGATCTTGTCGATACCTATATGGCTGACAAGGATGGCGCTACGGGTCTTTCCGCCCAGGCTGAGGGCAAGCTGGTTTTGCTGCAGCAGGCCTTCAAAGTTCTCGCTGCGCATCAGTTCCGCTCCTCCCTGGGATGAAGTGGCCAGCAGGGCTGGATTCCACCATCCGGCGGAAAGGCTGCCGTTCCAGGTGAGGCCGGTGTTGCCCATGGCCTGATTCAACACTCCGGGGCTGAGCTGGAAAATCTCCCCCGCGTATTTGGTGGCACCCAGGCCGACGCAAGTAAGTAAGGCGACGTATATGATCAGCTTTCTCATCTTCATTTTTCCTTGAATAACAAGATAACCCGTCCCCCCGCTTTTGTAAAGTATTTTTTCCCTGCCAGGACATAAATGCTTTTCGCAAAGCCCGTCCGGCGATTTTGCTTGACAAAATGCAGGTCTAAAAATGTAAGTGCAAGACAATAATGAGGGGCCTATAGCTCAGTTGGTAGAGCTTCCGGCTCATAACCGGACGGTCGGGGGTTCGACTCCCTCTGGGCCCACCATTTTTTCTTTCCGCTAATCCCCCTTTCGCTGCCTCCGCCACATGATTGGGAGCAGAATTCCTTGTTCAGATATGGATTCCATTTCGACTGGCACTGAAGATGACGCTGGTTAGCGGCTCCATCACAAAGCCATAGATTATTCCCATAACCCTGCTCCAGCGCAGGAGTTTACGCTTGCCAAATTTGGGATTAGCTGCCGGAGATTGCTTTGCGCCAGCTACGCAAAGAAAGTGATTGACAAAAATCCCGCCTTCAGATTCAAGGACAGAACTTATTGGGGAGGATTAGTCCTAATTGGTAAGGCAGCGGTCTTGAAAACCGCCGGGTTCTGCCCATGGGGGTTCGAATCCCTCATCCTCCGCCACAACATAGTGTGACCCTACATGGGGAGAGGTGACCGAGCTGGCTGAAGGTGCACGCCTGCTAAGCGTGTGTAGGTCAAAAGCCTACCGAGGGTTCGAATCCCTCCCTCTCCGCCAGATATACTTTTTGGGCAGTCGCCAAGCGGTAAGGCAGCAGGTTTTGGTCCTGCCATACGGGGGTTCGAATCCTCCCTGCCCAGCCAGATTATAATGGGATGTCGTTCAATGGTAGGACAACGGTCTCTGGCTCCGTTTATAGGGGTTCGAATCCTCTCATCCCAGCCACTTAAGCCCCGGATCAGCTCCGGGGCTTTTCTATGCTTGGATTTCCACAACTTGACGGGCAAAAAAAGCGATATTCATAAGCAATGCTAACATACTCAAAGTGTTACACATTCGGACTGTATTCAAAGATACGGGCACCGGGCATGGTTAGCCGACTGCGCCGGGTATTTTTCCCGGATGGCTCCCATTTGCATCCGGTACTCTGGAGTGGGTCTTCCTGGAGTCATCCTTAACCCGGTGAGGGATGACCTAAGGATGATGGCATCAAACGCTGTAGCAGCAAGGGAGGGCGGTATGAAGGATTATGCGGATGTTTGATGGTATTTCGTGGATGGGTGAAATGAAAATAGAACGCGGATGACAGGATCGACAGGATATTTGGTAGGTGAAAGGGTAGAATGGTGAAAAGGACGTGGTTTCGTGTTATTATGTAGCGGCGCTTGCTGCAAAGCTTTAATATTTTACCATAGTAATCCGTAAATCAGTTTAATCCGTGAATCCGTATAAGATTTGCATGCAAACTCCAAACGGATTAAACGGATTATACGGATTAACGGATAAATAGTTTTGCCCTGTGTTCTATCTCACAGCTAAACCGTTGCACCATTCCACCTTTCCAATGCCATTTCAAAAGACTGGATCCCGGGTCAAGCAAAGCTTGCCCGGGATGACACGGTTTTTGGTCTGATGGTGCTTTGTTTCGGGGTCGGGTGGTTGTCCCTAAAAGACTGGATCACGGCTCGCAGGCCGTGATGACATTGAATATAGCTTGGTGGACTTGTTTCGGGGGAACCTT
>DFUX01000019.1:14695-25894 GCA_002379855.1 Cloacimonetes bacterium UBA4175
GGGAACCTTTCCACCATTTCCCCTTTCCACCTTTCCCCCTCAAAAACACCTTTCCACGACAATTCTGGATACCAGCTACCGCCACTCGGCGCGCTTGTATTGTCTGATCTTGGCAAAGTGCTCCTCGCCGGTAGCGGAAAAGTCGTTGCGTCCCTTGCGGTTGGCAACGAAGTAGAGGTAGTTGGTGCGGGCTGGCTGCAGGGCTGCCAGGATGGAGCCGAGGGAGGGATTGCAGATCGGCCCGGGCGGCAGGCCTTTGTTCTGGTAGGTGTTGTAAGGTGATTGTTCGCGGATGTCACGGAAAGACAACACCTTGTGCTTGATCCCGCGGGTTTCCAGCACGTAATCCACCGTCGCGCAGGATTGCAGGTGCATGCCCTTATCCAGCCGGTTTTGGAAGACTCCGGCGATCAGGCCCCGCTCGTCCGGATGCGCGCTTTCCTTTTCCACAATGGAAGCCAGGATCAGGCGGCGGTAGAAATCCGGCAGGGAATCCGGCTTCACTCCCGCGCTTGCCAGTTTGGAAAAGAATTGGCGCGTCATTTGGCTCAGGATGCTTTGCGGGGTGCTGCTGAGGTCAAAATAGTAGGTTTCAGGGTAGAGCCAGCCTTCCAGACTGGACACCCGCATCCCGGTCAGGCTCCTAACCAGGGCTGTGTCGGCGGATGCCGCTTGTAATTCTGCCAGGCTTGCCAGTCCGCTGCGTTCGATGCGGAGCAGGGTCTGACGCAGGGACAGCCCTTCCGGGAAGGTGATGCGGATGGCGGAGGTGGAGCCCTTTTCCAGCATGTTCAGCACTCCCAGCAGGTTCGAGTGGCCTCCGATGCTGTAGGTGCCCGCCTTGAGGCTGCGGTCGGTGCCGCGCAGTTTGGCAAGCGCCAGAAAGATGTTGCGGTTGCGGATGAGGCCGCGCTGATGCAGCTTTTGGGCGATGACGGCGGCGTTGTCGCCGGGGGCGATTCCCAGGGCCAGTTGCTCGGCATTGACGGGCACCAGAGTTTCCCAGGCCAGATAGAGGGCGAACAGTGCCAGGGCAAGCCACAGCAAACGTCGCGGGGAAAAGCGTTTAAGGTTCACGCCTCAGGCTCTCCAGATAGTCTTTGAGGATCACGGTGGCGGCCATGGCGTCCTGGAGTTTGCGGCGTTCTTTCCAGCCGTAGCCGAGTTTGATCAGTTCGGAGATGGCGTCCGCGGTGGAGTAGCGTTCATCCCAAGCGACAACAGGCACATCAAGCCGCTTTTCCAGCTTGAGCTTGAAGGCTTTGGTTTCCGTGGTCTTGAGGGTGTCTCCCCCTTCGATCGCGTAAGGCATGCCCAGCACCACCAGCCCTACCTGCTGGCTCTCTATGATCCCGGTCAGGCGGGCCACCAGGGGTTTGAAACCGGTGTTGGGAACCACCAGATAAGGCTTGGCAAAGATGCGCAACGGATCGCTGAGGGCCAGGCCCACGCGCTTCTCGCCATAATCGATGGCCAATACGCGTCCACGGGGGGTCACAGGTTCGATTCATCCCTCCAAACGGCTATATACCAGCGGTCTCCCTCTGGTTTCACGGAAAAGCGCGCCACGCCGCTCGCGGAAAGCACGGAGTTGTTTTCGTAAAAAGTGAGGCGCAGCAGGAAGCCGCAGGGTATGATCCACCAGTCTTCGTGTCCAAGCTCCGGGTCGCTTTCCCAATTTGTTTCGGGAGGGATGGTCAGGCGCAGGTCAAGCTCATCCGGAGGTTGATGGACGGAGTCGGAAGAGCCTTCCTTGAAGAGGTTTTGGGTGTATTGCACCTCCTGGTCATAGCCCCACCAGGAGTCCGGGATGCCGTCGCCAGTCATATCGGTGCCAATCTGATCGACCTCAGAGGAGATCAGTTCAAAGCGGAAGTCCTCACTCAGCAGTGCTTTGTAGATATTGATATTGCGCTCGCTGTAAGCCAGTTGGAGGTTTTCCAGCAACTCGCGAGGATTGCGGCAGAGAACCTCTTCCGGGTCGGTATCCACCGGTTCCTGCAGGGGCGGATGAAAGGGGTTGCGGCAGCTCAGTGCCAGCAGGATGACGGCCAAAAGCAGGGGGAAGCGCAGCCTATTGTAAAAACTCATGCTTCAGGTTCCCCCAGGAAAGCGAGTCGCTGGCGCTGCGATAGTCGAACCAGCGGTCAATATACCACCAGGCGCCGGATTTGACGAAACGCAGTTCCAGTCTGCCGCTGTAATGCTTTGGTTCGGGATCGCCGCTCCGGGTGCGGGAGATGGTGTAGCCGCGGATAATGCGGGCGGAACTGGGGCCGATGTCGTCCGCCTGTCCCGGCAGGCTGCGGAGCGACACATCCAAGTGCCCGGCCTGTTCGTGCAGATTGAACAGCAAATCCTGCTCCTGCGAGCGGGAGAGGGGGCCGTTGAGGTTGAAATCCAGCGAATCCTGCGGATCGAAATGGAAGCTGAAGCCAGAGGTGAAGAGGCCGTAATACTTCACCGCGTTGCGGTCGTCCTCATAGCAATATTCCAGATTTTGCCTGCAGTTGTCCCAGGAAGTGGGGTCGTTCCACAGCGGCGGATCGGTCGTTTCCGGCGCTTCGGTGTCGCGCAGCCGGAAGAGGTCGCATCCGCAGAGGAGCAGCATGGCCAGCAGGACAAAGGGCAAATATCTCATAATCTCATAATTTACAAGGGCTGTATCGTGTCAACTGCAATTTTCCCGGGCTCTCCGGCGGGGCTGGACTGGAACTTGCGGGACTACAGCCGGGACAAGAAATTGGGTAATTCTTAGTGAAGTTTTACTTGACACAGGAAGTGCTACTGAATTATAGGGATTTATGATGACGGTCGGTTCTGTGTGAGGCCGAACAGGTTCAAATAGGAGGAAAAGTATGCTCGGATACAGATTAAAAGCCCTGCGCAAACACCTGAAATTGAGTCAGGCTGAGATCGGAGGCGTGCTGAATGTAAACGCTTCAGCCATCTCGCAGATGGAAAGCAACCGCATCAGGCCTTCGCTGGATACCCTCGGCGCGTTGGCCCGGGAGTATGGAGTCAATCTGCATTGGCTGATCACCGGCGATGGCAATATGTTCACCGCCGATGGCGAGGAAAACACCGAACGGCGCTTGCAGAAGATTCGCACCTTTATCAATCAGGAACTGCTCTCGTTGGTGCGCACCAAAAGTGAAAGCGAGGCGATGAAGGCCTATGAAATGCACGTGGGGGGGGAGATTGCCGCCGGTCCGCCCGTGGAAAGCGCGGGCCCCACGATGGATGTCGTGACGGTCAACCGCGCCATGCTTGGCGGCAAAATAGAGGATTTCTATGTGTTGAGGGTCAACGGCAGAAGCATGGAACCGCAAATCTATCACAACGACCTGGTGATTATCCGCAAAAGCCACGACTGGAACAGGCACAAAGGTTCCATCTGCGCGGTGCGCATCGACGGTGAGATCACGCTCAAGCGCCTGACCATGGACGACAAGAGCAAGATGATCGTCTTGCTGTCGGTGAATGAGGAATACAGTCCGATACTGGTGAATCCGCGTGAACACCAGGATATTTCGCTGATCGGCAATCTCAAGATGATCCTGCGCAAGTTGTGAGTAAAGCAACAAGATGATTACAGTTTTGCTTATACTTATAGCCCTGAATACCCTGTTGGGGATTCTGGTGCTGCTGTTTGTACTGTTCAGGCAACGCGGGGACGCGGAGTTGAAGCAGGCTCTGTCTGCCCTCTCCATCCACCTGGAAAACGCCACCAGCGGCACGCGGGACGACCTGCAGCGCACCCGCTCCGAACTTCTGAACCAGCAATCCGAGCTGCGCACGGAATTGACCGCCATGCTGACGCTGCAAAAGGACAGCATCGCCCAGGAAAGCCGCAACAGCCGCGAGGAAACCAGTGCCTCCCTGGACAAGCTGAACCAGCAGACCAACGCCGACGCCGCCAAAAACAGGGAGGAACTGGGACGCTCCCTGGACAGCCTTTCGGAGTCGATGTCGCGCAAGCTGCAGGAGCTGACCGGCACCCAGCAGAGCGAGTTTGAGGCCCTGAAAACCGCTCTGGAGCAGAAGATGGAGCAGATTCGCAGCAACAATGAAACCAAGCTGGAACAGATGCGCAAAACGGTGGACGAGAAGCTGCACGACACTCTGGAAAAGCGATTGGGCGAATCCTTCAAGCAGGTGAGCGAGCGGCTGGAACTGGTGCACAAGGGCCTGGGCGAAATGCAGAACCTGGCCAGCGGGGTGGGCGATCTGAAGAAGGTACTCACCAATGTCAAAACCCGGGGCGTGATGGGCGAGATCCAGCTCGAAATGCTTTTGGAACAGATGCTTGCGCCGGAACAGTATGTGAAGAATTTCAAGCCGAACAAGCGGCGCGACGAGGTGGTAGAGTTCGCGGTGCGCCTGCCTGGACGGGATGAGGATCAGGAAGCCCTGTATTTGCCCATCGACGCCAAGTTTCCCATCGAGGATTTCAACCGCCTTTCCCAGGCTTGGGACACCGGCGACAGCGCGGCCATTGAATCCGCCAGAAAAGCCTTGCGTACCAGGATAATCGGTAATGCCCGGGACATCCAGGCAAAATATCTGAATCCGCCCTATACAACAGATTTCGCGCTGCTCTTCGTGCCCCTGGAAGGCCTGTACGCGGAGTTGCTGCGCGATCCGGAACTGTTTGAGCTGCTACGCCGCCAGTATCATGTGATCTTGGTGGGGCCCACAACCTTCGCAGCCATCCTGAACTCGCTGCAGATGGGTTTCCGCACCCTGGCCATCGAAAAGCGCACCGGAGAGGTGTGGAAAATCCTCAGCGCGGTGAAGAGCGAATTTGGCAAGTTCGGCGTGGTGCTGGACAAGACGCGTAAAAAGCTGCAGGAAGCCTCCAACACCATCGAAACGGCCAGCCATCGCAGCCGCCAGATTGAAAAGAAGCTGACCCGGGTGGAAAGCCTGCCCGCGGAAGAGACAGCCCAGATACTGGAACTGGAAGCAGAGGGCGAGTTTGAGGAAACCGACGCGGACGAGGATTTAACTTGACATCTGTCCTTGTCCGGTTAATTGAAGTTTTATAGACTAAATAATCCATTCTCAGGGAGGATAAACCATGTTTCTTACAGGAAAGCAATTGGGAGAAGTGTTCCGCAAAGCCAAACAAAACCGCTTTGGGATCATTGCCTCCAACGTAGTATTCGACACCCAGATACGGGCATTGGTGCAGGGCTATGCCGCCGTCGGTTCCGACGGTCTGCTGCAGATGAGCAGCGGAGCCTGCAAATATGTCGCGGGGGAATCCGCCGACATCAAAGCCGGAGCGCATCTGATCTCCGCCATGATCCGCACCTTTGCGCAGCAGTTCAAAAACAGCGGGGTGGGCTTGCACATCGACCACGCCACGCCGAATTACTTTGATTTCATCGTCTATTGCATCGAAAACAACCTGGTGACCTCGGTGATGATCGACGCCTCCAAAGAGGATTTGGAGGAGAACATCCGCATCACCAAAGAGGTGGTGGACATCGCCCACAAGCACGGCATCCTCGTGGAAGGCGAGATCGGGCACATCAAGGGCACCGAGGACGAGATCGTCTCGGACACCGAGCTTTACACCAAGCCCGAGGAGGCACTGGAGTTCGTGCAAAAGACCAATGTGGATCTCTTCGCCGCCTCCGTGGGCACCAACCACGGCGTTTCCAAAGGCGAGAACATCGTGCTGCGCCTGGACCTGATTAAGGAGATAGACGACCTGCTGATCAAACACGGAGTGGAGCGCGGGCTCGTGCTGCACGGAGCCTCTGGCCTCACCGACGAGCAGCAGACCACAGCCATTGCCAACGGTGTGGTGAAGATCAACAAGGATACCCACTACCAGATGGATATGGCTGAGGCGATCCAAGCCTATTGGGAAAAGGAAAAGTATGCCATTGTCTGCCCTCCGGATGTAAACCCAAACGATTACGTGCCGAACAAGAGCAAGTTCGATCCCCGCAAATGGCTGATCAAAGGCGAAGAACAGATGAAAAAGACCGTCATGGAGTTCTGCGAGGTGAGCGGCAGCGCGCAAAAGAGCATATTACTCTAAAGGAGTGTCGATGCAAAACGTAGCAATCAACGGATTTGGCCGCATAGGCCGCCTGGTATTGAGGGCGATCCTCAAGTTCCATCCCGAGATCAATGTGGTGGCCATCAACGACCTCACCGACTCCCAGACCCTGGCGCACCTGCTCAAGTATGACAGCGTGCACAAGGTCTATGCCGGCGAAGTGAGCCACACGGACACCCACATCACGATAGACGGCAGGAGCATCCGCGTCTTTGCGGAAAAAGACCCGGAAAGCCTGCCCTGGAAAGAACTGGGAGTGGACTACGTGATCGAATCCACCGGCGTATTCAACAACCGGGAGAAGCTCTCCAAACACCTCAAAGCCGGAGCTTCCAAGGTGATCCTGACCGCGCCTGCCAAGGACGAGATCGACGCCACCATCGTGATGGGCGTGAACCATCTGACCCTAAAGCCTGAGCACGCTCTGGTCTCCAACGCCTCCTGCACGACCAACTGCCTGGCCCCCGTGGTCAAGGTGCTGCAGGACAGGTTTGGCATCGTGGATGGACTGATGACCACCATTCACTCCTTTACCAACGACCAGCGCATCCTGGACCTGCCGCACAGAGATTTACGCCGCGCCAGGGCTGCTTCGATGAGCATGATCCCCACCTCCACCGGAGCCGCCAAAGCTATCGGCCTGGTGATTCCGGAACTGGCAGGCAAGCTGGATGGCATCGCCGTCCGCGTGCCCACTCCGGACGCCTCGCTGGTGGATCTCTGCCTCAACCTTGAGCGCGAGACCAGCAAGGAAGAGCTGAATTCCGCCATGAAAGAAGCGGCGGAGACATATCTGAAAGGCTATCTGATGTACACCGAGGAACCCCTCGTCTCCATCGACATTGTGGGCAACAGCTATTCCTCGGTCTTCGATTCCCTTTGCACCTCCGTCAAAGGCAAATTTGTGAAAGTGTTTAGCTGGTATGACAACGAGTGGGGTTATTCCTGCCGCGTGGTTGACCTGCTGCACTACATGATGAATCTCTGATCTTGAACAAGCCGGGGCAGGCTGCGGTCTGCCCCGCACTTACAGACTATGAGGTATTTCTATTCTTATGAGGGGCGCACCCTGGGGCCGGTGTCCCCGGACGGGATCATGGATCTGATCCTGTGCGACAAGCTGGATATGGATTCATACGTGATGGCTGTCAATGAACCGCGCTGGCTCAAGATCAGGGATGTTCCGGAACTGGTCAGGCACCTGCACGAATCCGGCACGCGCATTCCCGCCTCGGACATCGATATCGAGGGTTTCCGAGCGTTGGGGGATGAAGAACCCATCTATTTCCACATCCCCATGTCGCGCCTGGTCTTTTCCTATCTCTTCACCCTGGGGTTCTATGGAGTTTACTGGCTCTTCAAAAACTGGTCTTTTCTGCGCTACAAGCGCAAAGGCAAGACCGGCACTTCCTTCTTGCGGGACAGCGGTAATCCCCTGCTGATCGTCAATGTGTTCAGCCAGATCTCCTACGACCGGGAACTCAACTCCGCGGCAAGGTCGGAGCGGGACTTTGCCTTCTACGGCTGGATGTGGTTGATATTCTATTGGTTGTGTATCTTCTTCTTATTGTTTGGCTCCAAATTGAGCCCGGGCATACATTGGCTGATGCAAACTGTGACCTACCTGATTCCCTTGTGGTTCCTGGTCAAGGTGCAGCGCTACGTGAACCAGGCCAATTCCAAACTGGGCAGAAGATACAGCACAGTAGAATCCGGAGAACGCCTGGTGAAGGTCGTGGGGGTTATTTCTCTGCTTATCTGGCTCTTTTCAGTTTTTGGCAACGGCTTCGGCCTGTTCAGATTACTATTCTGACAGCCTTGCTTACAGACCTTTGGGCATCCCCCGGTCAGGGTTGCTGTTCCTGCTTTTCTTCCTGGTGTTTGATGGAATCTTTCAGATGTGAGCGCCGGGAGATGCGGATTAGCCAGTTCACAAACATCCCCAGCAGAACCAGCACCACCGTTCCCAGCAGGAAGGCGACCCAGGGCAGCCCTTTTTTCATCTCCACGCTCATCACCTCATATTTGTTCCACATCTGCATGGTGTCGAAGCTCCAGGAGATTGTCTTTTTGCCATAGTCGATGTTTTCCGCCAGGGCGTTGGCTGCCACTATCCTCCAGGGCACGTGTAGCTTGTAGTTCCAGTGGGGGTGTTCGGTCTGTTGCCGGGAATAGATTCCCTCCAGGATGTCCTCGCTGTCGTACTCCTCTTCCTGGCTGCCCAGAGAGATTCTGCGCTTGAGCAGCATGTTGCCTTCGTCGGTCTGGTTGAGGGTAAACTTGCCCCAAAAGTCTGCTTCGCCGATTCTGTCGTTCACGTTGTTGAAGGCCTCGATGCTGTCGAAACGGTAGGAAATCTTGTAGATCACATTGCGTCCTGACCGCGATACCTGGGACTCGATCAGATGGATGCCGGGCAGTTCCGCTTTGGCCATGATCTCCCTGGTATTCTCATAGTTAGACCTGTGCACCAGGCGCAAAGTGGCCTTGCCTGAACCATCCGGATTCAGCCACATTTCTTCATCGTATTCCACGCATCCGGCAAGAGCCAGCAGCGTGATCAGCAGCAGCGCGGTTCGTTTCATCGCTTAATTGTCCCTCATTTTGACCGTTTAATCTACAAGATAGAAGAGGCGGTTTTTTGGCAAGCAAAATATTTGGACGGGGGTTCGCAAGAATTCTGTTGACAAAAGTGGCTGGATGTGTCATATTAGTATTATCAAGACTTAAGTGAGGAAAAACCATGACAACCATTAGAGAAATATACCACTGCCCGATCTGCGGGAACCTTGTGGAAGTCCTGTTCGCCGGTCCCGGAGCGCTGGTTTGCTGCGGCGAGCCGATGAAACTCCTGGAAGGCAACACTGTTGATGCCGCCAAGGAAAAACACGTTCCCGTGATCACCGAAGTGGGAGACAAGATCAAGGTCTCCGTAGGTTCCGTGCCCCATCCCATGGAGGAAAAGCACTACATCAGCATGATCGAGGTGCACACCGCCAACAAGGTCTATCGCAAGGATCTGAAACCGGGCGACGCGCCGGAAGCCATGTTCCGGGTGAAAGCGGACAAGGTGCTCTTTGCCCGCGAATACTGCAACCTGCACGGCCTCTGGAAAACAAAATAATATCAAGGAGATAGACAAAATGTCATTCAAGGAAACCCGCACAGCCGAGAACCTGATGAAATCTTTCGCCGGCGAAAGCCAGGCTCACATGCGCTACATCTACGCGGCCAAAACCGCCAAGAAAGAAGGTTTTGAGCAGATTTCCAACATCTTCAAAGAGACTGCCGAAAACGAAAAAGAACACGCCAAGGTCTTCTTCAAACACCTCCTCAAGCAGGGATTGGAAGGGGAAGCGATCAGCATCACAGCCTCCTCCCCGGTGGCTTGGTCACCGGACAACACTCTGAAAAACCTGGAGTATGCCGCCGATGGCGAGCATGAAGAGTGGACAGAACTGTATCCGGTCTTCGCGGATATTGCCGAGGAAGAAGGCTACAAGGACATCGCCGCCTCCTGGCGTTTGGTGGCAATGGTGGAAAAGGAACACGAAAAGCGGTTCCGCAAGCTTTATGACAATGTGAAAGACCTCAAGGTCTTCAAGAAAGACAGCAAGGTGTTCTGGAAATGCCTGAATTGCGGCTACATCCACGAAGGCGCCGAGGCCCCTGCCATGTGCCCCTGCTGCGTTCATCCCCAGTCCTATTTTGAGATTCATTGCGAAACTTACTAAGGAGGTAAGCATGCAAAAATACCAGTGTATAGCCTGTGGCTGGATCTATGATCCCGCCGAAAACGACAATATCCCGTTTGAAGAACTGCCCGAAGATTTCGTGTGTCCCGAGTGCGGTGTCGGCAAAGACATGTTCGAGCCGCTCGACTAATCTTAACAATAACGGAAAGCCTGCTGCCAAGCGGGCTTTCCTTGCTTTTAACAAGCGGGGAAACAAGGAACTATGACAATCAGCGAATTCAACGAGATTCTGGATTTCGCGGTGGCGCGCGAGCGGGAGGCGGTCGCCTTCTACCGGGATTTGCAAAAGGAAGCCAAGTTTCAGGGGCAGCTCAAGATGCTGCAGGATTTGGAGGCTATGGAGCTGGGGCACATCGCGGTGATCGAAGGCATCCGGCGGGACGGCGTTTTGGAAACCGACATCCCCAAGGTGCAAAACCTGAAGATCAGCGAATATATCACTGTCGATGTGGACAGCCTCGACCTGAGTTATCAGAACATCCTCATCAGGGGCATGAAGCGCGAGGAAGCCTCCTTCAAGCTCTATACCGAACTGAGCGTAAAGTTTGGCGATTCGGAGCTTGCCACCCTCTTCCGCAAACTGGCATCAGACGAAGCAAAGCATAAACTCTTTTTTGAAAAGCTCTACGACGAGTGGATCGGCGCCGGAAATTGAAACTTGCCCTGGACAGCTCCCAAAACTTTGGCTCGATAGCCCTGGCAGAGCAGGGAAAGCTGATCTACAGCTCTTTTTTCAGCATCAGTATCACCCACAGTGAGACCCTGATGCCTCAGGTGGACTACGCGCTCAAGTTTTGCGGCTGCAAGCCTTCCGATTTGGAGGCGGTGTATTTTTCCCAGGGCCCCGGCTCTTTCACGGGGCTGCGCATCGGCCTCGCCACCGCCAAGGGCATCGCCTACGGGCTGAAGATTCCCCTGCGCGGCTTTTCTTCCCTGCAGCTCTGCGCGTTGCAACGCAGAAACTGCGGCCGGCGCATCCTCTGCCTGCTGGATGCCAAAATGAAGGAACTCTATGCCGCCCTTTACGATGAGCAGCTCAACGAGTTACGTGCCCCCTGCGTCTGCAAGGCAGAGGATATCCTGACTTGGGAGATCGACGGCGCCTACCTGCTGGGCAGCGGAGCGCCTTTGCTGAAGCCCCATCTGGCGGATAGTGCGCTGAATTTGCTGGAGGTGGACGAGCTTCCGCCCCTGGCGGCGGGGCTTTTTACCCTGGCGGAACTGTTTGGCGCACCGGAGGCCTACGACTTTAACGCCCTGGCAGAGCTGGAGCCGGACTATCTGCGCGAATCAACCGCCCAGATACGCGCCAAACAACGGGAATAGGCAAACCATTTTTCCGCGGTTATTTCTAAAAGACTGGAT
>DFUX01000021.1 GCA_002379855.1 Cloacimonetes bacterium UBA4175
CCTTAGGTCATCCCTCACCAGGTTAAGGATGACCCCTGGAAAACCAAAGCCGGAGAGGGTGATGCAAATGAGGCCCATCCCTCTATAATATATAGGTGCTACGAATAATGGAAAGGTGGAAAAGTGCCGCCATTTCACGGGGTAAAATGGCAGCCTTGAAATCACTACGAAAGAAAATGCGGAAAAGAGTTTGACAGATGCGGGCAAGCTGATTGAATGACAAAAAAGATCACTTTGGGAGCGGAATGATGAAATACAGGACAATGCCAAAATCCAGGGACGCCCTTTCAGTATTGGGCTTGGGACTGATGAGGCTACCCACCCGCGGGGATGGCTCGCTGGATGAAGAGAAATCCATGCAAATGCTTCACTATGCCCTTGAGCATGGCATAAACTATTTTGACACCGCCTGGGGCTATCACCATGGCACGAGCGAACCGCTGCTGGGCAAGTTCATCACCCAAACCGACAGAAGCAGATTCTATATCGCCACCAAGCTTCCCTGTTGGCTGATCAAGACGCCCGCCGATATGGATGAGTATCTGAACAAGCAACTGGAAAGGCTGCAAACCGATCATATCGACTACTATCTGTTGCACGCTTTGAACAAGAAGTCGTGGGACAAAATGAAATCCTTTGGAGTGCTCGACTGGCTCTCAAAGATAAAGGCCGATAAGAAGATACGCCACATTGGCTTTTCATTCCATGATAGCTATCCGGTCTTTAGGAAGATAGTGGAAAGCTTCGACTGGGATTTTTGCCAGTTCATGCTCAACTATCTCGACACCCATTATCAGGCCGGATATCGAGGCTATCAGCTTGCATTGCAAAAGAATATGGGTGTGATTTCCATGGAACCCCTCAGAGGTGGCAAACTGGTCTCCCCCATTCCGCCTGAAGTGGAAAAAGTGTGGTTGAAAAGCAATGAAACCTGGTCTGCCGTGGAAAGGGGGTTGCGCTGGGTCTGGAATCTTTCCGGATGCACGGTCTTGCTCTCGGGCATGGGGAGTCTAAAGCAGATCGAGGAAAACATCGCCATCGCGGAGCGCAGCGAAGCTGACAGCCTTAGCCCGCGGGAACTCGATCTGTATAAGAAAGCCAGACGAGAGTATCTGCGGCGCATAGCCATTCCCTGCACAGAATGCAGATATTGCCTGCCCTGCCCCCACAAAGTCGGCATCCCCGATGTATTTGGCACCTACAACGAATCGTTGATGTTCGGCGAAATGGAAAGGCACAAACGGGAATACGAGAGGTTCATCCCCGAAGAGGCAAGAGCGGATAAATGCATGAACTGCGGCGCATGCCTTGCCAAATGTCCCCAGAAAATAGACATCCCGTCAGAAATGGCAAAGGTGGCCGAATACTTTAAATGACGGCTGGCCGCCCCACCGAGAAGTATTTGAAGCCAAGTTCCTTCATTTGCTCCAGGTCGTATTGGTTACGGCCGTCAAAGATCACCGGCTGTGCCAGTCTGTTTTTTATTTGGGCGAAGTCGGGATAGCGGAATTGATGCCATTCCGTAAGCAACAACATGGCGGAAGCTCCCTCTAAGGCGTCATATTCGTCCGGGCAAAACACGATCCCGGGATCATCCCCAAATATTTTGCGAGCTTCATCGATAGCCACCGGATCATAAGCCCGGATTTTGGCGCCGGAAGACCGGAGAGAGCGGATAACATCGATGGACGGAGCTTCGCGCATATCGTCTGTCTGAGGCTTGAAAGCCAGTCCCCAAATGGCAAATACCAGGCCATCCAATTTGTGGCCAAAATACTGGGCAATCTTTTCCACAAAAAAGGCTTTCTGCTCGCTGTTTATCTGCTCCACAGATTCCAGTAACCTGGGCTGCAGATCATTCTCCCGATGCATGCGGATCAACGCTTTAAGGTCTTTGGGAAAACAGGAGCCGCCAAATCCCAGACCGGGATAGATGAACTTGTAGCCAATCCTGCTGTCCGATCCTATGCCCTGCCTCACATCTGCAATATCCACACCCAAAGCGTCGCAAAGTCGCGAAAGCTCGTTCATGAAAGAGATCTTGGTGGCGAGCATGGCATTGGCGGCGTACTTGGTCATCTCGGCTGAACGCACACCCATCATGATGACCCTGTCGTTGTTGCGGTTGAAAGGCAGATAGAGAGACCTGATCACTTCGCCCGCGCTGGCGGAATCGGCGCCGACGATCACCCGGTCAGGTTTCATGAAGTCCTCGATCGCGGCTCCTTCCTTCAAAAACTCGGGATTGGAAACCACGTCGAAACTCAGGTTCTTACCCATGGCGTTAAGAATTCCCGCAATCTTTTCCTTCACCATGTCTGCCGTCCCCACCGGGACAGTCGATTTGTTTACTATTATCTTATGCTCCTGCATGTGGGTGGCGATATCTTCTGCTACTTGTAGCACATAGGAAAGGTCAGCCGAGCCATCTTCCCCTGGAGGGGTGCCTACCGCGATGAAGATCACCGGACACTCTTGCACGGCATGTTTGAGATCTGTGGTGAAGCTCAGCCTGCCAGCAGCGCGGTTTACCTTCACCAGCTCTTTGAGGCCAGGCTCGTAAATGGGTATATCGTTGTTGTTCAGCCGTCTGATCTTTTCGTGGTTGTTGTCCACGCAAATGACGTGGTTTCCCATATTGGCAAAACAAGTGCCACTCACCAAACCTACATAACCGCTGCCTATCATGGCCAGATTCATCTTTCACTCCTCGTTCGCAGATAGTATTGCACAGTTTCCTTTATACCTTGTTCCAGGGTGAAGATCGGGCTCCAGCCCAGTTCCTGGAAAGCCTTGCTACAGTCCAACATTGACCTGCGCAGATCGCCCTGTCTGGCCTCCCCGCGCAGGGGTTCCATTTCCATGCCCATGTGCCACAGGATTGTCTTGTATAAAAGGGATGTGGTGGTCTCGACACAGGTGCCGATATTGAAGATTTCCTTGTCGCCCCTGTCCAATGCCAACAGATTGGCGCGCACGACATCCATCACATACACGTAATCGCGGATCATTCCCTCCGGAGCGTCAGGATAGGCATTAATGGTGGGCGTTTTGCCTGCCAGAAGGGCATTGATAAAGATGGAGACCACCCCCGCTTCGCCGGAGGCGTTCTGGCGCGGCCCATAGACATTCGCGTAGCGCAAAACAGTGTAGTTCAGGCCATATTGATGGTTGTAAAAATGGAGGTAGTTCTCCCCCGCCAGCTTATTGATGGCATATACGGACAGAGGTTTGGGCGGATAGGCTTCCGAGGCCGGGTATTCTTCCGCTTCTCCGTAAATCGCTCCGCCAGAGGAGATAAAGACTACTTTCTTAACCTTATACTTTACACAGTTCTCCAGCAGGTTCACCGTTCCTTTCACATTGGTTTCCACATCGGCGAGAGGATTCTCAATAGATCTGGGCACGCTTATCTGGGCAGCGTGATGATTTACGATATCGGGCTGTTCCCGCTCGAAAACCTGGCTGAGGGAGGGATCACAGATGCTGATCTGATAAAACTTTGCTCTGGGATTGAGGTTGTCGAGGCTTCCGGTGGAAAGGTCATCGACCACAAGCACCTCGTGCCCGGCTTCCAGACAGGCATCCGCCACATGTGAACCGATGAATCCGGCTCCGCCGGTGATCAGTATCTTCACAAACTTTCCTCTTCCAGGATGTAATCTCCCAAGATCTTCACATTCGACGGATCGACCGTCACAAGCACAGCCTGGCGCAGTATATTCACCTGCAGGCGCACCTCGTGAAGCTTGGTGTGGTCTTCCACGATTCCGGTGACACCCTTGAGCGGCCCGCGGACAATTTCCACCTCCAATCCCCTGGACAGCCAAAGCGCGTTTTTAATTTCCACCTTGGGTTGACGCAGCATTCTGATGTTGACCAGCTCTTCCAGAAGCTCTTCCTGAACTGGAACTCTGATGAATCCGACCGTCAGGCCCGTCATCATCAGTTTCTGTCTTTTGGCAAAATCGAGCACACAAAACAGATAGCTGGGAAACATTGGTTTGGTGAACGATACGGTGCGCTTGTTATAGACCCTCTTGCTGTCCATTTGGGGAAGATAATAATGGATGCCTGACCGCATGGCGTAATCGGCCAGTTTCTTTTCGCAGCGTGGTTTGGTGTGAATCACCGCCCAGCGCTCATCCCCGCTTGGAACTATCAGTTCGCCGAACAGCTCGTCAATCAATACAGGCGCGTTGGTAGCCATAAAGTGTTAATAGCGGTAATATTCCGGCTTGTAAGGGCCTTTGATGGGGACGTTGATATACTCTGATTGATGTCGGGTGAGCATGGTCAATTTGACATCCAGTTTCTCAAGATGCAGGCGAGCGACTTCTTCATCGAGGATCTTGGGCAGCGTATGCACCCCGATCTGATGCTTGTTTTTCCACAGGTCGAGCTGCGCCATAATCTGATTGGTGAAAGAACAGCTCATCACAAAGGATGGATGCCCGGTGGCGTTGCCCAAGTTCACCAAACGGCCTTCCGAAAGCAGAATGATGGATTTGTCATTGGGCATTCTGATGCGGTCCACCTGGGGCTTGATGTTCTCTTTCACCACGCCTTCCAGCGAATAGAGGCGGTTGACCTGGATCTCATTGTCAAAATGGCCGATATTGCAGACAATCGCGTTGTCTTTCATCTTGAGCATGTGGTCAACCCTGATCACGTCGCAGTTTCCAGTGGCGGTCACAAAGATATCCGCAATATCCAAAACGTTGTCCACGGTGTTGACTTCAAAGCCTTCCATGGCCGCTTGTAGGGCGCAGATGGGGTCGATCTCGCTCACGATCACCCGGGCGCCAAAGCCGCGCATGGACTGCGCGCAACCCTTGCCCACATCGCCGTA
>DFUX01000003.1:0-28100 GCA_002379855.1 Cloacimonetes bacterium UBA4175
CTCTCCATCATAATTATAATGATTTTTGACAAGAGCCTTTCCTCTCATTCCCACTCTATATACTTGATAAAGATCTTGGCGTCCGGATGCAAGCATCATCAAACGCACGTTTTGTCATTGATTTGAAATGCCGCTTTTTTGTCAACACAAATCTTTCGACAATTACCTCTACTCAGAACAGACGCATCATATAACACATTTAAATAATACACTGTTACAGCAGGCTAAAATATTTTCGTGTTCATGCCAATCTCCGGTTATAAACTCTATAATACCGGAATTAAGTAAGCCAATCTACCCGGAATCAGAGCGTCTTTCCAGAAGGCATTTACCCATAAATGACGTAAATGCGGAAGAAAAGATATGAGCAATAGGTGTTTATCGCATAATTACCCCAGTCAAAAACAGGAAATCTATCTGACCCTCCATAGCGCGCTATCCTTTGCTGCTAAAGCATTCCAAGCCATCATCCTTAGGTCATCCTTGTAAAAGTTAAGGTTGACCCCAGGTTGACTCAGTCTTGACGGGGAGTTTGAAAGCTGAGCGAAAGAGGTTCTGGCTGTTGTAATCCTGATTTGTGTCGGGACGTTTTGAAATTCTGCACTTGACACAATACGTATTGTGGCTGAGAAGGATAACAAATGAATAAAACTATCAACAAACAAACTGAACGCGCGATTGTTCTGCTGAGTGGAGGCATGGACAGCCTGGTGACCGCGGCAATAGCCAACAGGGACTGCCGGGAGCTGTTCTTTATGCACGCCAACTATGGGCAACTCACAGAAAAGAGGGAGTTGCTAAGCTTTAATGAGCTGTGCAAACATTTCAAGCCCAAACAGTCGAGAATCCTCAACTGGGATTGGTTTGCGCAAATAGGCGGTTCCGCTTTGACAGACCCATCCATCGAACTCCCTTCCAGCGCGGAACAAGAAGGTATTCCGATTACCTATGTGCCTTTCCGCAACGCCAATCTGCTGGCTGCCGCCGTTTCCTGGGCTGAGGTTTTGCACGCTGAAGCCATCTATATCGGAGCGGTGGAAGAGGACAGCAGCGGTTATCCAGACTGCAGGGAAGTTTTCTTCCGTGATTTTGAGAAATTGATACAGACAGGTACCTGCAACGAGTTCCCCATCCACATCGAGACACCGGTGTTGCATCTTAGCAAAGCGGAGATCGTGAAGCTGGGCATGGAGTTGGGAGCGCCTTTTGCCCTTGCCTGGAGTTGCTATCAGGATAACAATGTTGCCTGCGGCGTTTGCGCAAGTTGTCGCCTGCGCCTCAAAGCCTTCGCCCAGGCAGGTTATAAAGACCCCATCCCTTATAGAATCAGACAGGCTACCGATGAATAAGAACATCCTGATCATCCTTACGGGCGGCACCATCTCCATGAAAGCCAAGGGAAGCATGGGCGTTGTACCCAGCTCCGAGTTGGCTGGCCTGCTGCGTGAATTCCCTCAACTGGCCAGTGTGGCTAATATTGACGTCTTTGAATATATGAATCTGCCCAGTCCCTATATAACTCCTCAAATGATGCTGGAACTGGCCAGGCTGATCGATCTGAAGATAATAGACTATGACGGAGTGGTGATCACCCACGGCACGGACACGCTGGAAGAAACAGCCTATCTGTGCGACTTGGTGCTCACAACACGCAAACCGGTGGTCTTCACCGCGGCTATGAGAAGCGGTAGCGATATCGGCCTGGATGGCCCCCGCAACATCGTTGGAGCGGTGAGGGTAGCCAGCCATCACGACTCGGCTGACAGAGGGGTTCTGGTGGTTATGAACGACGAAATCCATACCGCCAGAGATGTGGTCAAATCGGATACCGGCAAAGTGGATGCCTTTCGCTCAATTGGATATGGCCCTCTGGGAAGCGTTGATCCGGACACCATCGTGTACCATCGCAGCGCTCTCTACAGGGAAAACGTGTGGACAGACAGATTGGATACAAATATCGATCTGATCAAAGCAGTAGCAGGCATGGATGGTAAATACATACTCAGCTCAATAGACAGCGGCGCCCGGGCAATCGTTATCGAAGCTTTTGGCCGTGGAAACCTGCCTAGGGATATTTTGCCAGAGATCAAGCAAGCACTCGCCCAGGGAATCCTGGTGGTGATCAGTTCCCGCACCTATACCGGAAGAGTGCTGTCTGAATATGGTTACGAAGGCGGCGGCAAGCATCTTGAGGACTTGGGCTGCATTCTGGCAGGAGATCTGAAGGGTGTGAAAGTGCGATTGAAACTGATGGCTTTGTTTGGCAAATACAACGATCCTGACCTTGTGAAGCGTTTCTTTTTACAGAGCAGGAACTGAGGGAGCTTTTTGATGCCCGAGACAGTGAAAAAGATAGCTTTGTTGGGTCCCGCGCCCCCCTTCAGAGGCGGAATCTCCCAATTTGCCCTGATGCTTGGCAGAGAGTTCTCGCGCACAGGACATGAGGTGAAAATGTACACCTTCAAGCGGCAGTATCCCAAGCTCCTTTTTCCCGGAGGAGAACAGACCACATCGTTCTCTGGCCTGGAAGGAATATCTGTGCAGCGTGTCTTTACCCCCTATCTGCCTCAAAGCTGGAGATACGCCGTCAGTGAAATCCGCGCCTGGAAACCTGATCTGCTGATCGTATCATATTTCCTGCCCTGGTTTGCCCCCTCATATACCTGGATACTGAAAAAACTGGCGGATATCCGGATTGTGTGTCTGGCACACAACATTGATTTCCATGAGAAATGGCCCGGAGCTGACCTTCTGAGCAAAAGGCTCTTTGCCCGGTGCCACAGCATAGTGCTCTTATCCGAAGCATGCAAGCGCGATCTGCAGAGGAAGATGCCCAAACATATAGCAGATAAGGGAATCTCCGGTTTTCATCCCATCTATGATTGTTACGCAGACAATCAAGCCTCGGGGGAAAAACCCTCTCAGCCCACGGCTCTGTTTTTTGGCCTTATCAAGCCCTACAAAGGACTGGATGTCTTGTTGGCTGCCACCAAGCAGGCTCTGAAGGTAATACCAGAGCTAAAACTGATAGTTGCAGGTGAAGTTTACGGGAACAGCGAGCAGTATCTGCAGATGATACGCAGGCTGGGGCTTACGGAGGTTGTGGAAACACATTTCAAATACATTGGCGAAGATGAAATCGGGCAGCTCTTTCAAAGAAGCCAGGTTTGCGTCCTGCCATATAAAAGCGCCACGCAAAGCGGAGTGATTTCCACATCTTACAATTTTAACGTGCCTGTGATTGCGTCTGACGTCGGTGGTTTGAGCGAGTATATCAGCCCCGGTGAAACAGGCTTACTGGTGCCGCCTGGCAATCCAGAAGCACTGGCTCAGGCTATGATCCGCTATTTTAAGGACGGGATGTATCTTTCCATGAGCAGCAATATCCCTGCCTATAAAGAACAGTATTCCTGGCAGAAACTGGCAGATATATTTCTTCAAGCCTGAGATGAAGCTGTTACTGATCACCTATTACTTTCCTCCCTGCGGCGGAGCTTCGGTGCAGCGCTGGCTGAAGTGGCTGCCGGAGCTTGTGCGTCTGGGTCACGAGATTACCGTTATCACCACCCTGAATGGCGATTATCCGGTTTTGGATGAAAGCTTGCTGAAAGAAGTTCCCAAGGAAGTCAAAGTGCTTCGCGCACCATCCCCAAGCCCGGGTAAGCTGTGGAAACTACTGTTCGGAGCCAATAGCCGGTTGCCCCATGGCAACCTGAATAACTCCAAAGACAGTGGATTCCTGCGCAGGGCAATAGTATGGATCAGAGTCAACCTGATCATTCCCGATTTGCGCAGGATATGGAATCCCCGGGCTTATAAAGCGGTAGTTGAACACCTAAGAAACAAACCTACAGACCTGGTAATCACCACAGGTCCACCACATTCCACGCATCTGATCGGATTGAAACTCAAGACCAAATATAAACTCCCCTGGGTCGCTGACTGGAGAGACCCCTGGACGGGTATTTATTACCTGAAGTTAAACCCACCCTGCGCTTTGAGCAGGAAGATAAATCTTGGGCTGGAGCGCAAGGTTGCCAATAGCGCGGATATGAATATCGTGGTCTCACAGCATTTGGCCCGACATCTGGGAACAGCAAAAACCACTGTGATATACAACGGCTACGACGCCACCAAGCTTGGCACCCTCGATGATCCCTCCCCGCCAGAACAGGCTAATAAGTACAAGATCAAGTACATTGGCAGGGTCACAGAAGGACAGAAGCTCTTCGATATGCTGAACCTTATCCGCAACACCCTGGGGGACAAGGAGTACGAACTGACTCTTTTGGGCACGGGATTAAATAATGAACAGTTGTCTCAGTTGCGTGGTATGCTGGGCTCAAAATTGCGAATTGTGGATTTTATTCCGCATAATGATGCCCTCAAGGAAATGGCCGATGCTCATTTATTGCTGTTGCTGATCAACTATTATGAGGGATTTGAGGGCATGTTGACCACCAAGCTTTTCGAGTATCTCGCCAGCGGGGTGGAGATTCTTTGCCTAGGCCCGCGTGGGAGCGAGGCTGAGCAATTGATCGATACCTACCAGGCAGGACAGTGTTTTGACCTGTCTGAGGCAGAAACCGCGGCTCTGTTTATAAACAACAGCTATCGGGCCTGGCAACAGAATACGAGGACAGTTAGAAGCATGGATATCTCAGCTCTAAGTTCGCAGCAACAAGCTCTTAGCTTGAACGATGTTTTGCTTGGGCTAAAAAAACATTGACAAAAACAACTGGCATTTAACTTGTGTGCAAACGATTAACATAATACGAGGAAAATCATGCCCCAACACAAATCTCCAATGAAACGAATGAAGACTGATGCCAAGCGTCAAGCTCGCAACAACTATGTGAAACGCACACTCAAAACTCTGGACAAACAGATCCGTTCCGAAATGCCTGCCGAAGAGAAGCAGGAATTGCTGGACAAGATCTATTCGCAATTGGATAAAGCTGCCAAGAAAGGTGTAATTCACAAGCGTACAGCTTCCAGACGCAAAGCGAGAGTGGCTGCATACATTAATAGCCTTAAATAGAAGTATTTGACCCCGATGGCCGGCATGGCTCTTTGTAATGTGGCTTGCCGGCTAATGACGTAATCAGGTGGCAACTGAGCAACTGACCTTTGAGCAGTATGAAACGTAAGCGCAGCTTCATTACCAGAGTCTTGCGTTTCGTTTGGAAGACTCATCTGTGGTTCTGGGGCATAGTGGCCCTTCTCAGTATCGTTTACAGTTTCGTTAACCCGCCTGTCACCCCTCTGATGCTGCAACGGTATCTGATCCGGGGCTACACTTGGCACAAACGTGAGTTTATCAGGCTGGAACGCATCCCCAAGCGCACAGTAAACATGACTATCGCGCTTGAGGATGGTAATTATTACAAACACTTCGGCTTTGAATGGAAGATGGTAAAAGAGGCTTGGCAGAAAAACAAGAAGTCTGGCAGGATCCGCTTCGGGGCAAGTACCATCAGCAACCAACTGGCACGCACCATATTCCTGACCACAGACCGCAACTATCTGCGCAAGTATTTGGAGATCCAAGCCACCTTGATTATGGAAATCATCATGAGCAAGGACAGGATGTTGGAGCTGTATCTGAACTATGTCGAATGGGGCAAGGGGGTGTATGGAATTGAAACCGCATCCCGACACTATTATGGCACAAGCTGCAGGAACCTGAGCCGGGATCAGTCCATGCGCCTGATCAGCATACTGCCTACACCAATTCGCTATTCACCCAACCAACTTTCCGCCTCAGCCAGGCAACGTTATAGGATGCTGCAAAGGTACTTTTGACCCAAGAGACTATGGAAGAGCGATTCCTATACCACATCTGGGATGCCGGGCATATGCAAAACGAGCTCAGGACCGTTACTGGCAAATCAGTCCAGGTCAAGTATCAGGGACAGTATAACACCAACCGCGGACCGGACTTTCGCAACGCGCTGATCGAAATCAGCGGTGAACTACTCAGGGGCGATGTGGAGATTCATTTGAACAGCAACGATTGGATCGCCCACAATCACCATGAAGACCACTATTACAATCAGGTAATCCTGCATGTGGTGCTGAATAGTAATGGGAAAAGCCAGACCATCAAGGAAAACGGTGAGGCGGTCGAAGTCCTGGAACTAAAAAACCAGCTTAGCCAGGATATCGAGAAACTGCTTGCAGATCAGAAACTGGCGGAAAGAGCTGAACCATCTGGTTATTGCGACCTGTTATCCGCGGTGGATAACGATACGCTTGTCAGCATCCTAAACTTCCAGGGCATCCAGCGCTTCCGCAGCAAAGTGCGTAGATTCAATGCCATGCTGTCTCTCAGCGACTTCGATCAGGTTCTGTATGAAGGGATCATGGAAGCGCTGGGTTATGACAAAAACAAGCTCAACATGCTCAGCCTTGCTCAGGCCCTGCCTTTGGATAAAATCAAAGAATGGCGTAATGAAGGAATGACAGCCTTGGACCTGATTTCCATATATTGCTGCGCCAGCGGCTTGATTAATAGATGTAAAAACCTGCTTAAGCCGGAGTTGTACAGGATACTGATCAATGCCTACGAAAAACAGAGGTTCTTTGCCAGAAACCTGGAAATTGACTGGCAATTGTTTCGTATCAGGCCAGCTAATCACCCTGTTTATAGATTGATCGCGGTCAGTGGATTGGTTTTCCGGACGCTGGATCAGGGATTGTTGAGTTATGTGCTGGACAACCTGCCAGATATTGAAAGGAATGCCAAAAAGGCCTTTGCTTCTTTCTCCAAAGTTTTTTCAGATTCAGTTCTCCCCGGCACGGAACATTTGCCTAAACCGGGAAGGACGGTTACCGCCAACATATATATAAACATTCTACTGCCTTTACTGGCTTTGTATTACGAAAAGCTGTCCAGGCATGAGCGGGCAAGGCAGGTTGTGGAACTGTACTCCTCCTTTCCTTCCTTGCAGGACAATCACATCACACGCTTTATGGCACGATATCTGAGTCCCGCTCAGCAGAAAATAGCCAGCAGCAAATGCATACACCAACAAGGTCTGATCGACCTGTTTTACCGCTATTGCAACTATCATTTATGCAATGAATGTGTGTCAGCCCGCGCCAGAAATGGATAAAAAGATTGACAGATAAGTTTTGAAAGAAGATTAAGGTATGCATGTATTTTTGATTGATCCTGAACGAAGCGACCAATCTGTTCCAGATAATATGATGTTTTGAAGGTAATGACAATGATTAGAAAGTTCATTCTTGTAGCTCTCACGCTTATCATGATTCTGACCGTTACATCCTGCAACAAGGATAAGGGCAAGCTTCCCGACGGCAAGGAAAAGGTGACCGAGTATGCCACCATTAATTCCGTCAAATCGCTGTTCCTGGCCTTGAATAGCGCGGAATACTCATTCCTTAACCTGGGACTTTCCAAGGCAGACTTCAAGGCCAAAGGCGAAGCGGCAGCGGATGCTTTTAACTGGGGTATGGTCAATGCGGACTTGTTGACGGCACTTGCTTCCAATGATGTTAGAAGCCTGCAGGGAATCGCCTTGCACCTGAAAACCCTGTCGCCTACCTTAGCCCTTTCCAATGTAGCTGACGAGTTTGACCAGCGCTCGCGCCAGATTGTAAAGGAAGGCAATATCAGGGAGATGGATAAGCTCGTAAGCGGCCTGATAACCACCGTTGACCTCAAAATGATGGATGCCGGCCGGTATGATCTTTACACATATATGAGCCTCGGAGCCTGGACCCAAGCTGTACATCGTCTGGCAAGCCTGTTGGAGAAGCATGGAGAGCAGACCCAGACAGGTATCCTGATCCAAACGGAAAACTGGGAAAACCTGTTGCACAACCTGCAATTGATCGATGCCACAGATTATCATCCGGGCATGGAAAAAACACTGCCATTGGTCAAGCAGCTTGCGGCAGTTTCCAAACAAAGCGTCGATGGCACATTAAACAAGGCACAGATGAGCAGTATAGTTGCCCTAACCGATAGCTTGATCGCAGTTTATAAATAGATGCGTGCGAGGATTTATGAAGTTCGCTAAGTTGATTGCAGTTTGTTTGTTCCTCTGGATATCTGTGGCTGGAGAAGCACAGGAATTTAAGGCCATTGATTATCCCTGGGACAACGGTTCGGCCCTGTTGCTCAGGTGGCAACTGGATCCATCCCGAGATTCTCTCAGTCTGCAAAAGCCTGATTCTTCGGGCGTTTATCGTGAGTTTTTCAACGAATTCAGCCAGTCAGGTGAATGCAAGGACGGAGACCTTGTCGCGGACACACAATACAAGTATCGCTTGATAGCTTATGCGGCTGACCGCTCAGACAGCCTGGTGCTGGAAGCTTCTGCGCAACCCAGGCAGCAGTGGTTTGCGATGGGGAAGCTTTCATTTTTGATCCTGCTCCTTGTTATCTGCGCTGCGATACTATACTTTATCTGGTCTGCCAGGCGTGGAAAAGACCTATTCATACGCAGGATCAGCGGCCTGGACAGCATGGAAGAGGCAATAGGCAGGGCCACTGAAAAGGGCAAACCCATTCTCTTTGTGCCAGGTATCAGCGACCTGGACGACATCCAGACCATCGCCGCCCTCAATATACTCAACCATCTTGCTTATAAATCTGCTGAATACAATACTGACCTGATAGTGCCCTGCCGTTTTTCCATGGTGCTCTCCGCGGCACGTGAAACGGTTAAGGAAGCGTATTTAAGAGCGGGCAAACCAGACCAGTATCGTGAGGAAAATATCTTCTACGTTACGGACGACCAGTTTGGCTTTGTGGCTGGCGTGGATGGCATCATGGTGCGCGAACAACCGGCGGCGAACTTCTTCCTGGGAGCTTTCTGGGCAGAGTCGCTGATCCTCACCGAAACAGGTTTCGGAACCGGCGCCATTCAGACCGCTGGCACTGGCCAGCCCCATCAGATCCCTTTCTTTGTGGTTTCCTGCGACTACACTCTGATCGGTGAAGAGCTCTTCGCTGCTTCGGCTTACCTCTCCCGGGATCCCCATCAGTTGGGAAGCCTAAAAGGTCACGATTTCGGCAAGCTGTTGGTGATCCTACTGATCTTGATTGGTATTGCCATGGAAATTGCCGGACTGACATGGTTCAAACAATTCTTTGTAGGGGGAAATTGAAATGAAACGCAACGTACCTTTGGTCCTGGCCTTCATCAGTGGAATGTTGGTTATTATCTCAGAGTTTATACCGCACTATCCATTCGGTTTGATAGAAGAGACCCTTACAGGCTGGTTTATGATCGTCTCCAGCTTTGCAATCCTGCTGGGCCAGATCAGTCTGATCTCGGCTAACATCAACCGGGTTGCTGAGAAAAGCCAGAACTGGCAGTACTACTTGGCTGGCCTTATCAGTTTTGCCGTGATGGTGACAGTTGGCCTGCTCTGGGGAATGGAAAACACGCCTGGCATCCTGGGTCAGGGAGCAGGCATAACTGCCAAACTGGGCAGCAAACCATTCGACTATATCTTCGAATATGCCTATATGCCTCTTTCGTCCACCATGTTTGCCCTGCTGGCATTTTACATTGCCTCGGCAGCATACAGAGCTTTTATAATCCGCAATTTCGAATCCAACCTGCTGATGATCACGGCGGTGATAGTGATATTAGGTCGCACCAGCTTCGCAACCTCCCTCACTTCCTGGGTGCCAAAGTCGCTGACCCTGCTTCACTTGCCAGAACTTACAGACTTTATCATGCAATACCCCAACACAGCCGCGCAACGCGCAATCATGATCAGCGCCGCGTTGGGGGTGATCGGAAGTTCCCTTAGAATTATTCTGGGTATAGAACGATCCTATCTGGGAGGTGGCAAATGACCTCCAAAGAAAGAACAGTATTGGAACGCAGGATCGTTTTTCTTGTCTTGGCCATTGCCGTAGCATTGCCACTTGTCTTTCCGCTGGGATTGAAAACACAGGTTACGCCTCTTACTGAAAAGGCTTACGATCTGGTGGAATCGGCACCCTCAGGCTCCGTGGTGTTGCTCTCTTTCGATTACGACCCCTCCACGGTCACAGAGCTTCAGCCGATGGCGAAAGCTGTGATCGAACACGCATGGAAAAAGGGACACCGGATCATAGCGACTGCCATGTGGCCTCAGGGCTCTCAGATGGCGGATATGGCCTTTGCGGATGTTCAGAAAAAGTTTGATAACAGCAAAGAATATGGTTTGGATTACATTAATTTGGGTTACAAGGTCGGAGGCATGGTCACCATGCAGGCAATGGGCAGAAGCATGGAAGCAGTGTACCCCAAAGACATGTCTGGACTTGACTATAAAGACATTCCCATGCTAAGCGGCATCAAATCCTTGCAGAATGTCAAGTATGTGTTTTCCTTTTCCGCTGGTGATCCCGGGCTTACCCACTGGATCATGGTGGCCAGAGACAAATATGGTATTCCCGTTGCTGGTGGAACCACCGCTGTCAGCGCTCCCGGTTTCTTACCCTTCGTTAATGACCAGATGCAGCTTCATGGCTTGTTAGGAGGCCTGAAAGCGGCCGCCGAATATGAATTTCTGCTCGGTTACGAAGGCGCGGCCAGCCTCAACATGAATCCCCAGTCAGTAGCCCACGTGCTGATATTGATACTGATTGCCATCGGCAACGTGAAAGCCTGGCGCAAGCGCAAAACCATTCAACAGGAGGCCCGTAAAAATGCCTGAGTTCATGACTGTATTTGGAATCTGGCTGGGGGCCTTCTTCACCCTCAGCATCTTCAGTTTTCTATATAAAGACAACCCCTTCTACAAACTCGCTGAACAGATCTTTGTAGGCCTGTCAGCCGGATATTGGCTGATCTATTCCATATTCAACGTTTTGGTGCCCAATCTGATAACCAAACTGTTCTTCGATTTTGGCAACAACATAATCCTGCTGGTGCCATTGGCTTTGGGCATCATGATGCTCTTCCGGATTATTCCATCTACGCAGTGGGTCAGCCGCTATCCCATAGCAATCGTGGTCGGTACCTCCGCTGCCATAGCGATGCTGCGTACCATGCAGACCAATCTGCTCACCCAAGTCACAGCCACCATGGTCAACCCCTTCCAGTTTTCTTCGCCAGTGGCGATTGTGGGAACCATTCTGGTGATTCTGGGTACCATCTGCGGCATCTATTTCTTCTATTTCAGTAGAAAGCAGGAGGGAATATACGCCGTTCCTTCCAAAATCGGCATTTGGTTTTTAATGATCAGTTTCGGAGCCTCATTCGGCTATACCGTGATGGCACGTATCTCACTGTTGATCGGCAGGCTGGATTTCCTGTTGAGGGATTGGCTGCATATCATTAAGTAAACTAAGGATATAAGATGTTGCAGCTACATCAACGCTTCATTCAGGTCGCGAAAAAGACTCCGGACAACATTGCCGTTTACGACAAAGCCACCGGCAAAGATTACACCTATGGCAGGCTGTTGATCGCTTCCCTGATCCTCAAAGAGCATCTCGGCAAGATCAAAAGCAGATACATTGGCATCCTGCTGCCCACCTCGGTTGGCTGCATGCTGGGAATACTTGGCTCCCTGATGAGCGGCAAGATTCCGGTGATGATCAACTATTCCACCGGCGCGATAGAAAACTGCCGTTACGCCAGGGAAAAATGTGGCTTCAAGACCATCCTGACCAGTAAAAAACTGCTCGACAGGCTTAATCTCCAGCCCATAGACCACATGATATTTGTGGAGGACATCCTGGCCCAGGTCACGACCCTGGCCAAGATCAAAGCTGCAATGCTTTCCAAGCTTCCCTTTATAGTGTTGAAGGGGATGGTACACAGCGGCCCACTTAGCGAGATCAGTGTGATCCTGTTTACCAGCGGTAGCGAAAAAGAACCGAAAGCCGTGCAGCTTTCACACCGCAACATATTGCACAACATAGACGCCGTTCCCAAACTGGTAAAATTGGATCACACAGATGTGTTCATGTGCATGTTGCCACTTTTCCACGTTTTTGGCCTTACCACCAATTTCTGGCTACCCCTCTTGTTGGGTTCTTCCCTGATTGCCCATCCCAATCCCCTGGAGTTTAAGAGGATCAGCGACCTGGCACGTCAATACCGGATCACTTTTATGACGGCGACACCCTCTTTCTTCTATGGATATTTAAAAAAATCTGCCCCTGGTGACTTTGCCAGCATCAGATTCGCCATCGCTGGGGCTGATAGGCTGCCGGAAAAGGTCTGCGAAGGCTTTGAGAAGAAACACAACATTACTATCTATGAAGGATATGGCACCACGGAGACCTCCCCCGTTATCTCCACCAACTATCCTGGTGTTTACAAACCCGGCAGCGTCGGGAAGCCCATCCCAGGCGTTGAAGTCCGCATTCTGGACATCGATACCGACCGGATACTGAGAACCAACCAGGAAGGCAAGATCCAGGTTCGGGGCGACATGGTCATGGAAGGCTATCTGGGTGATATCGAGGAAACCACGTTACGCATACGCAACGGCTGGTACGACACAGGCGATATCGGCATGCTTGATGACGATGGTTTTCTCTGGCATCGTGGCCGCCTGAAGAGGTTTGTCAAGGTGGGCGGCGAGATGGTCTCACTGGTTCAGGTTGAAGACGTGCTCAGCCAGTTGCTTCCGGAAGACGTGATCTGCTGCGTTGTGGATATTCCCAATCCCACCAAGGGAGCGGATGTGGTGGCAGCGGTCGCCAATGGAAATTTCGACATGCACAAAGTCATGCGCCAGTTAAAGAAAAAACTACCTTCAATTGCCATACCGCGTCAGTTTTACGTGATTGAAGATATACCGATGATGGCCAGCGGCAAGGTGAATTTCCGCGCCGTTGAAAAAATCTGCCGTGACAGAAGCTTCAATGAAAAAGAACGAAAACATAAATAGCCTGCAGGCGCTGGCGGAGCAATCCGCAGAAATGAAAAACCTGCTGGTCAGGATTTCCGCCGTGGCAGCCCAGATCAACCTGCATGGCTGGGCTGAGGCAAACGCGGGCAACATCTCCGTGGATGTGAGTTCTCTGCTTGGCAGCGAACAAGGGGCAAGCAAGGACTGGTACCTTGTATCCCGCTCGGGCAGCCGCTATCGCGATCTGGCTGCCGATCCGCTCTCCGTTCTATTGCTCATTTCACCCTCAGAACCCGCACGGGGGGATGGCTCGCCAAGCTCGGAATGGGGCTGCCATCTCAAACTGCAGCAGGCGGCGCGGAGCAGAGCTTGCGGCAGTAAAGTGGTGTTGCATGCCCATCCTGACGAGATCATCCTGCTCAGCCAGCTTGATCTGTTTCAGAACCAGGAATCTTTAAACCGGGCATTGCGGGAAGCGCTTCCGGAAATGTCCATTTTTTTTCCCCGGGGAGTCCAGCCCGTCAAGTCTGCGCCGCCCGGTTCCGGGGAGCTGGCAGAGCTCAGTTTTCAGGCGCTTGGCGATCATAACGTACTAATCTGGCAGGGTCATGGCATTCTGGCTTTGGGCAGGGATCCTGACCATGCCCTTGACCAAATCGAAGTAGTTGCCAAGGCAGCCCGCTTGTTGTTAGGCAGATTTTTCTTGACTAATATGGCAAAATGAGATTGTGGTTTTCTTAACCTTTATGGAGGATACAATGTCCAAATATTCAGCCATTATAATTTTCCTGGCAATAGCGACACTGCTGACGGGCCAGGTAAAATACTCCGACAGCTTGTTGCGAACGGCTCAAAACGGCGATCCTGAAGCTCAGTTTCAGATAGGGGTCTGCTTTCAGGATGGCCTGGGAGTCAAGGCCAATAAAGCTGAAGCCGTGGCTTGGTATTCCAAAGCAAGCGCCAAAGGTCATCCGGGCGCCCAACACAATCTCGCTTACTGCTATTATGTAGGGGATGGAGTGGCTGTTGATAAAAAAGAAGCTATCAGATTGTACCGACTGGCAGCAAATCAAGGCCTCAGCGCCGCGCAATACAGCCTGGGACTTGCCTATTATTCTGGCGATGGCCTCAACCACAACCCCGGCGAAGCAGTAAAGTGGTTTCAGTTGGCGGCCGACAAAGGCCACGCCAACGCCCTGTACAGCCTTGGCCTGTGCTATTTTAACGGAGACGGGGTGAGGAAAGACAAGGCCGAAGCGATCAAGTGGTTTGAAAAAAGCGCGAATGCAGGCAGCATCATGGCAATGAACAATCTTGCCTGGTGCTACAAAAACGGCGAAGGCGTTCCCGCTGACCCCGGCTCAGTCCTCAAGTGGTACCGGAAAGCCGCGGATAAAAACGACCCCGTCGCCCAATATAATCTCGCTTTGGCTCATTTCAACGGGGAAGGCACTCCAAAAAACACCCCCGAAGCGATCAAGTATCTCACCCGTTCAGCGGAAAACAATTATGCTCCAGCCCAATACATACTGGGTCTTTCCTATTACGGCGGAGACGGCGTTGCCAAAAGCTTGCCTGAGGCAATTAAATGGTATCAGCGCGCCGCTAATGGCGGCCACGACACCGCCCAGCTAACCCTGGGAAGGATGTACTTCGATGGCGAGGGAGTGGCAAAGGATTACGCCGAAGCCGCCAAGTGGTATCTCAAAGCGGCCGACAATGGCAATGTAACCGCTATGTACAATATCGGCAACTGCTATGCCTTTGGCGAAGGCGTGCAAGAAAACGCCTATGAAGCTTTCTTCTGGTATTCCCTGGCTGCGTCCAGCGGCGATGAGGACGCAATAAGGGCACGCGACATACTGTCCCGCCAGTTTTCCAAGCAAGATTTGAACAACCTGCTTAAACGCGCTGAACTATGGTTTTACAAACACTATTCTGATTAAACGCTGTATTTGATCTTTCTATTGCCGCCGGATACTTGTCCGGCGGTTTTTTGTCATGTGGCAAGACAGGTGTCTCCGGACACATCCGCCTTTGACGGATACAATAAACTATTTGCTTTTGCTTGACCGTCGATTAGCTTAAAATATAGCAGCATTGAAAGAAACATATTTTATGCAGAGTAAGGACTGGCGGGCAAGCTACCGTCAAGAAACTTACCATCATAAAATAAGGAGGATACAGTGAGAACACACTTATCGCTACTCTTGCTGTTGGGGGTACTGCTTACCCCACTGTTTGCCATCAACGATATGTCGGTGATTGCGGAATTTCAGGGTGAACATCACTATTCAGGATATGGTTTTACAATAGAAAGTCTGGACTTTAATCATGACGGATATATGGACTTAGTTGTTTTTTCCCATTCGTATGGTTATACAGTAGGTGTTGGTGGTGTCCAAGGGAAGGTGTATATTTATTATGGTGGACCAAATTTCAACTCAGCTACAACTCCTTCGGTTACCCTCGAGGGCGCGAACAATCGGGTTATATTGTTCTTGTTCAATGCTGGCGATATTAATGGCGACGGCTATGACGATTTATGTATCTATGATTACTCTCCTCTACCCAGTCATGAGGATAGTAAACTAAGCTTCTTTTTTGGAGGCAATGACAGTCTGGACAACCCGGATCATGTGATCGCATTCCCATACAATGCTACTATCGATAGTGTCAGCAACATTGGAGATTTCGATGGGGATGGTTTCAGTGATGTAGGTCTACATTATTATACATTAATGCAAGCCCCTTCTATCAAGAAGTTCACTATTATGTGGGGTGGTAACTTTGAAGAGCAAGTTGTCCAAGAATATGCTTACAACAATGCTTTGAGCTCCATCTCAGGCATAGGTGATATTAATGGAGACGGGCACAAAGATTTTGCCATAGGTTTTACCAATCCAGATCCAGATACTGGTTATCACATGATCAGGATCTATCATGGTAACCCCGGGCGTGATCTTAGCAATCCTGACGTCCTGATACAAACTCAAGAGCCCATCACCAAACATAGCAGGCCGATTGGGGATGTAAATGGTGATGGCTATGATGACTTCATGGGCTTTTACTCAAATGCGGGAACACATGCCTGGCTGGGAGGGTTAAGCATAGATTACAGTACCCCCAGTTTCAATTTTACGCCCGGCTGGAGTGGTGATGAGACCTCAAGATGCCTCAAATATGGGGATCTGAATGGAGATGGTTTTGATGATGTAGTTGGAACAAATTATAACCAAAGAAAATTCTCTGTCTGGATGGGCTCCGGGCAGATGAATGGCACTTCGGATTTGATTAAGCATAAGAATTATCATCAATTCGGTTTTGGCATTGCTACCGGAGATTTCAATGCTGACGGCTTCTGCGATGTTGCTATATCTGCTCCAAAACCTATGTATCACATGAATAACCCCTACTTTCCCGGATACCTTTGGGTTTACGGAGGAAATGGCCAGCTCCAGGATACCACGGTGGCAAATGATGATCCCCTGATTCCTGGAGTGGCAGATCAATTACACATCAGCATCAGTCCAAATCCGGTTCGCAGCTCGGATGGGGTGGCATCAGTATTTGCATGTAGTAAAGTGTCCTCAGCTATCAATGAAGGGATCGTATCTGTTTTCAACATCAGAGGACAACTTGTGTATAGCGCAAAGGTTCCGGTGATTCAATCAAAGATGAAACACGATATCGCCCTAAAGCATTTCCCGACGGGGTGTTACCTATGTCGTGTTTCTTTTGGTAAGATCAGTGCAACTAAGAAAATAAGCGTAGTAAAATAGGTGATCATTATGAAAATAATGTATCAGCTGGTAATAGCTATAACAATGAACAAGCCCGTTTGTTAAAATTCAGGCTCGTTTTCATGTAACATAGGTTAGTATTTGTCTTGCACCCCCAATGCAGTTGCTTAAATATCAGCTTGTTACCGCCCCGGTTCCGGCGTAGATAAGCACCCATTATACTTGCGCCAGGAAACATAAAGGGCTCATTATCCTGTTTTTCCTTCATAGCCTCGTCCCTTGCTGCTACTGGCTTTGATGCCATCATCCTTAGGTCATCCTTATAAATTATAAGGTTGACCCCAGGAAGACCCACGCCGGAGAGGGTGATGCAAATGAGGGCCTCCCCCCTCATAATATATAGGTGCTACGATTAGGACGTAGAAAGGTGAAATGGAGAGAACCGGTTGTGATAATGCTATGATATCTGGCTGTAAAAAACGCGGGAACAGATGCTCCCGCGCAGTTTACATATTGGTTTTTTCTTTGATCAGTAATACAAATCCCTTTGCCCAGCTTTCATGCTGGCCAGTTTATCCCGCACGGATTGGCGCATGTTATCGTCCTCTATGCGGGCTGTTTCGCTTTCGATCAATTCCATGCCCACTGCAAGGGTTCTGGGCGAGGAGAAGTCGTAGAGATACTCCGCAAAGGTGAGCAAGGCATTGGGGGTGCAAAAGCGTTTGACAAAGCCGGGAACGGCGAATTCCATGAAGTGTTCGCCAGTTCTTCCGGCGCGGTAGCAACTGGTGCAGAAGGAAGGGATGTAACCGCTTTTGGCAAGCTCATAGATCACGTCATCCAGACTGCGGGTATCTCCCAACACAAACTGGCTCTTTTTCCTGGATTCTTCGTCTTTGGAAGAGTAATCGCCCACTCCGATGCTGGAGCCGGCATCGATCTGGGAAATGCCATAGCGCATCACTTCATCGCGGATGGCGATCGGCTCCCTTGCTGTGAGGATCATGCCGGTATAGGGAACGCTGAGCCTGATGACGGCCACCATGTGTTTGAAATCTTCGTCCGACACCCGATGGGGCGGATGGTTGGCAAAATCGGTGCCAATGGCAGGCTCGATGCGGGGGAAGGAGATCGTGTGCGGCCCCACTCCAAAGGTTTGCTCCAGATGAATGGTGTGGTAAAGCAGCCCCATCACCTCGAACTTCCAGTCGTAAAGCCCCATCAGGGCCCCGATTCCCAGGTCGTCGATACCGGCTTTCATGGCGCGGTCCAGTCCATCCAGCCTCCACAGGAAACTGCTTTTGGGCCCCCGCGGATGGAGCCTGGCATAGGTCTCCTCATGGTAGGTTTCCTGAAAGATCTGATAGGTGCCGATGCCAACGGACTTGACGGTCCTGAATCCTTCGACGTCCAAGGGAGCGGCGTTGATGTTGACCCTGCGGATTTCGCCTTTGCTGTATTTGGTATCATACACTGTTTGCACGGTTTCCGCAATATACTCAGGTGAATAAATGGGGTGCTCGCCATAGACCATGATCAGGCGTTTGTGCCCCGTTTCCACCAGGGACTTGGTTTCCTCGATCAGTTGCTCGTGGCTGAGGGTGGAACGCACGCACTCCTTGTTGGAGATGCGGAAACCACAATAGACGCAGTCGTTCACGCACTCGTTGCCCACATAGAGAGGGGCAAAGAGGACGATCCTGTTGCCGTAGATACGTTCCTTGAGCTCGTGCGCTCCTTGCAGGATAAGCTGTTTGAGCTCCGGATCGCTCACGCTGAGCAAGGCGGCTGTTTCGTCAGGCTCGAGGCGCTGTTTGTCCAGTGATTTGGCGATGATGTCCCTTACGCGGGATTCCGGAGCGTGAGCCTGGGACTCGATAAGTTCGTTGATCGTGTTTGTGGGAATAAAGGATTTGAGGCCTTCTGTGCTGATTTTCATTTTAACTCCACTATGTATCAGATTTTTAAAGTGATGGTTTTAACTTTTACCGCGGGCAGCTGGCCCAGCTTTCCGGAAAACGCGCCCAATTCGTCCAAATCCATTTCCAGGATCAGAAAGATAACCGATACGTTGCGATCCCGCATCGGATATCCGACCCTGAGCAATATGTGTTGTGCGTTTTGGTGCAAGATAGAGTTAACCGGATCGTGTGCCATTTCGATATTGTCGATCACTATGCTTACCACATGGCGTTTCTTTTCCATAATATACCACCTTTGGCGTATGATCTGATTTGGGAGAGAGATAGGCTGATTGCTTCTGAGGTGAAAAACAACTCTTTCACCCTCGATGCCGGAACGAATCCCTCATCTCAGGTCAGTTTTATCTCATATTTTCACGCCCCCTTTTTTTGGCAAGTGATTTTTTAACTTGACATTCAGACCAGCCGGAAGAGAATGACACGCATATTGTTTAGATATTTGTTATCAATAACTTAACTGGTATTGATCTTATGAAAAAATTAGTAACCACATATATATTATTGATTATCCTGTATGGATTATCCGCCACGGCTGGATTCACTTGGTACTCTCAGAGTGACAGCCGTTGGGAAAGTAAGCGATTGGGCAATTCCCGCAGTTCGATCGGCAAAAGTGGGTGCGTGCTATCCTGCCTCTCGATGCTGCTCAGCGCGGAGGCTTCCAATCCCAGAGTCACGCCAGATAATCTCAATGAATGGCTGAGGCAAAACGACGGCTATGTTGGAAACCTGATGCGCTGGCAGGTGGCTGCAGAGATCGATGGCAGCGGATTGGGACTGGAATTGCAGAGCCAGACCAGCAAAAACAACGATTGGAATTATCTGAGCGGAGAGCTGGACAAGGGAAACAAGGTGATTGTGAAGGTCAAAGGCCGCTCCAGCCACTGGGTTCTGGTGGTAAAGCGAGACGGCCCGGCCAACAAAGCTTCCTCTTATATCATCAACGATCCGGGCACGGACTCCTTTCAAAAACGCACCCTGGCCTATTTCGGAGGATTCAAGGCAGCCCGCTCCTATTCGGGTAACTGGCTGGATGAAGAAGCATTCAACCTCAACTCCGAGATCAATGTGGTGCCTGTGAATACCGATGAGGAATTCCTCTATGAGTTGAGCGACCTGCCCATCCCGGCGGATGTGTTTGTGACCCTGGAAAACAAACTGCAGGTGGGGATCTCGGGCTACTTCATGCTGGGGCTTTTCGACAGCGACAACAAGCTGGTGCGTACCATAGATTACGAGTATGCCTCCCTGGGGCCGGAAGAAAAGATCGACCTGATCTACGAAATGGCAGATATCAGCCCCCTCAACACGGAAGGTCAGGACCTGCGCATCATTTACAGCAAGTATTTCACAGCCTTCCCCTCTCTCAATGAAACTCTCGCCCTGCCCAGCCCCGGACTGTTGAATTATACCAACACTACACAGAACCAGTAAGCATCCAATCTGATCTCCTTCACTGACGCGCGCTGATCTGTAAAAACAGTTCATGCCTAATCCCTTCAGGCAGACTATGGCAAAAATGATACAAACAGGGTTTGCTGTTTTTTCTTAGTTTGTTACTCAGCTATCAGTTATATCGGATTATGGAATTATTTCAACAAAAAGCTTGACGAAAATGGCGTCAACCAAATGCTCCCTCATAATGACAAAATGGACAATACAGGGGGTCCTGTGAACAATTATTTTATGGAAACCCACCATCATGAGTGGATTTTGACCAACAGACTTGGTTCCTATGCCTTAGGCACGGGTAACCTGATCAACCAACGCAAATACCATGGACTGCTGATCGCCAGCAACGAGCAGTTTCAGCGCTACCATCTGGTGGCGGGAATCGAAGAAAAGGTGGAATGGCGTGGTCAGACTATCCATCTGGACAGCAACAACTACAGCAACTGCATTTATCCGGAGGGGTTCCTCTATCTGGTCAAGTCATGGTTGAGGCCCCATCCCGCCTTTTTATACTCCGCGATACCTCATCAAAACGACATCCTGATCCGCAAGGACATACTGATGGATGAACGCAGTAACACGGTGTTGGTGAAATACACCAATCTGGGCCATCATCCCTTGCATTTTTGCCTGCATCCCAAGTTCACGATGGTGATGCACCACGAGTTGAACCACCCTGGCTCCATGGATCATCTTGATATCCCGACCGCAGTGGAAAACACTGATCAGGGCAGCAGTTTCGGCGCTTTGCGGCAAGACAATCACATCGGCGTGTACGGGCATCTGGCCAAAGGCGAGATCACTCACAACCGCTTTGTGTACTACAATGTTTTCTTCCCCTGGGAAGTTATGAACGGATACCCTGGAATCGGCGATCAAATCAGCCTCTTTGAACTGAACTTTACCCTCAAGGTGGGCGAACACAACTGCCTGCTCTTTTCGGATACCCCCATCGATGATCCACAAAAAATGATCAGACGCATCGAAAGACGCTATTCCAGACTCGCTAAGCCCGCTGACCTGCCCCGCAGGCCAGACCGCAACGACAGCCTGTTGGAAGGCCTCGATTACGAGGACAACACGCTTTTTAAGTATGAAGATTATCTTGATCTGCTTCGCTTTTCCCTGGCGGACTTCATCTCCAATAATGATATTGTGGCTGGCTATCCTTTTTATGGCGCCTGGGGCAGGGACACCATGCTCGTGCTCAACGCTTTGCTGCACGACGAGGGAAACCTGAAACTGGTGGAAGCCATACTGCGCAAATACAGCCTTCAACTCAACAATGGCTTGATCCCCAATATGCAGCGGGAATCGGGAAGGGAAGCCAATTATGACACTGTGGACGCAACTCTCTGGTATGTGATCCTGCTATGGAAACTTGGCAAACGAAAAGCCAAAGCCGCATATTGGAAAGAGGTTATCCTCCTCTGCGAAGATGTGCTGAAAAACGTGCTGACTAACCAGCACTGGCCTTACTTTGTGCGCGAGGACGGCTTGATCGAGTTGAAGGAAGAGTTTGCCCACGCCACCTGGATGGATGTGCGCATCGACGGCAAGGCAGTCACTCCTCGCAACGGCGCTCCGGTGGAGATCAACGCTCTGTGGTACAATGCCATCTGCTGCTATGCCGCGATGTGTGAAGAATATTCCAAGACCTCCTCAGTTCCCTATATCCCCTTTGACCGGCTGATGGAAATGAAAGACCTGATCCATGAGTCGTTCCAGAAGTTCTGGCTGGGAGACTATCTGGCGGACAGGCTGATCGGAGACGAGCCAGTCCGTGAGATACGCCCCAACGCGGTGATAGCCCTGTCGCTTCCCTGGAGCCTCATCGATCTGGAGCAGATGGAACTGGTCTGGCAAAAAGCCTTTGAGGAGCTTTACACTCCCTATGGGCTGCGCACCCTAAGCAACAAGGATCCACGTTTCATGAAGAAATATTACGGCAACCAGAGAGAGAGGGATCTGGCATACCACAACGGCAGTGTCTGGGCCTGGCTCTTGGGGTCGTTCTGCGGCCTTTATCTCAAGATTTGGCGGGGCAGGATCCCAGACAAAGATATCGCCGGCAAACTAAGCGAGCTGATAGCCAAATTCAGATCCGGCTTCATGCGTGGGCATATCGCCTCTTTGGCCCAAATCTGGGATGGCGAGAACCCCCATTTTCCCAAAGGAGCGCCCGCTCAGGCGATCAGCGTGGCTGCCCTCTATAACATAGAAAGCTTCATCGCCTCAATCGGGGAGTGACCAATGAAGATATTGATGTTCACCTGGGAATTTCCGCCCCTGATCTCCGGGGGCCTTGGCATGGCCTGTTACGGCATGGTAAAAGCCCTGCTGGCTCTGGGTATCAAGATAGACCTTGTCCTGCCCACCAAGGAAGCCGTCTATTTTCCGCTCAGGCAGGAAAGCGATGTGGACACCCTGCCGGCTGTATTCATGGACGCGTCCATGCACAGGAAATACCTCAACATAAGCTTCAGTTCCCTGCAAGAACGTTTGGAATACATAGGAATCAGCGGAAGGCCGGAATCCTACATCCAACTGGATGAGATTCGGGATTATCTGAAAGAAGTCAAGAAGGAGACCTGGCAATCAGTCACCACCGTCAAAGAAGAGCAGGAGCTGTTTGCCGATATGACCGCGCACCTGATCGGGGATGAAGACCTGATCAAAAAGGTGCAGGAATACACCCTCAGGGCTGAACGTTTTGCCCGTGAGCTTGATTACAACCTGATCCATGCCCACGACTGGCTCACCTATCCGTCTGGCATGCTTGCAAAGAAAATATCCGGCCGGCCTCTGGTGGTACACATCCATGCCACGGAGTTTGACCGGGCGGGAGGACCAGGCGACGAACGGGTACACAAGATAGAACACAGCGGCATGATGTATGCCGACAAGGTGATTGCCGTATCCAAATACACCGCGCAGATGATCATGTCCCGCTATCGGATCGATACTGCCAAAATCAAGATCGTGCACAACGCCTTCACCCTCTCTGAGGATATTGTGCTTACCAAGAAGAGGATATTTAAGGGGCCAACGGTGCTTTTCCTGGGCAGGCTCACTCTGCAAAAGGGGCCGGACTATTATCTGGAGGTCGCCGAGAAAGTGATCCAGGCACACCCGGAAGCCCGCTTTATCATGGCTGGCACGGGAGATATGTCCCGCAAGCTGTTGCGCCGCTCGGCATCCCTGAAGCTTAAAAACAAATTTCTCTTCACTGGTTTCCTCAACCGCAACCAAGTGGAGGACGTCCTCAGAGCTTCCGATATTTACATGCTTCCCTCGGTCTCTGAACCTTTTGGAATATCACCCCTGGAAGCCATGGCCTTTGGACTCACCTCGATAATCTCCAAGCAGTCCGGAGTGTCTGAGGTGGTCAATCACGCGTTTAAGATCGATTTTTGGGATGTGGACCTGATGGCGGAGACCATCAATCACCTCATCGAACAACCTGAAGAATGCAGGCGCATTGGTTTCGAAGGCATGCAGGAAGTTAACGCCATACGCTGGCATGAGGCTGCCGAAAAGATCAGGCTGGTCTATTCCGTCACACTGTCCGAGTTCATCAAAAAAGAAATTCCTGAAAGGTAACAGTATGCTGAACATAGTCTTTTATTTCCAGGTGCATCAGCCCTACCGCTTGCGCCACATCAACGTTTTGGATATCGGCAAAAAAGCCAACCTCTTCGATGACGCTCTCAACGGCCAGGTGATGCGCAAAGTGGCCCAGAAATGCTATCTGCCCACGAACAACCTGCTCTTGTCCCTCATCAGGAAGCACGCGGGGAGGTTCAAGATAGCTTATTCCATCACCGGAACCGCGATCGAGCAATTCAAGCTCTTCAGCCCTGAAACGCTCGATTCCTTCAAGGCTTTGGCCGACACCGGCTGCGTGGAGTTCCTGGGCGAAACCTACTACCACTCACTGTCTTTCCTGTATGACACGAACGAGTTTCTGGACCAGGTGGCCATGCACCGGGAACTGATGAAAAACGAGTTTGGCTACTTCACAGAAACCTTCCGCAACACAGAGTTGATTTATCAGGACAAGCTGTCGGACCTGGTCTTTGAGATCGAAGGATTCAAGACCATCATAACGGAAGGGGTGGAACGCATCCTGCAATGGCGCACGCCTCTCTATGCCTACAAGAACTACTCCAAAGACATCAACCTGCTGCTCAAGTATTACCAGCTTTCGGACGACATCGCTTTCCGCTTTTCTGACCGGGACTGGCCGGAGTATCCCCTCACAGTGGGAAAGTTTGTGAACTGGATCGATCACCTGACCCTGGCCGAGAAGAAAAACCGCAACCAGTTCCTGAACTTGTTTATGGATTACGAGACCTTTGGCGAGCACCAATGGGCGGAATCCGGCATCTTCGACTTCATGCAGCATTTTCCCGATGAAGTGCTCAAACGTGATCACCTGGGCTTTGCCACTCCCAAAGAGACTTTTGCGCTGTCCAACTATCAGCAGGAAGCCCTGTCGTTCCCGGAACCGGTTTCCTGGGCTGACGAACAGCGTGACCTGTCCGCCTGGCTGGGTAACGATATGCAGCTTAACGCGATCGAAACCCTCTATGAGCTACTGGAAAAAGTGAAAACAAAGGGTGACCCCCAGCTTTTGGAAATCGCCCGCAAACTGAGTACCTCCGACCATTTCTACTATATGTGCACCAAATACTTTCAGGATGGGGACGTGCACAAATATTTCTCCCCCTACGACTCCCCCGACCAAGCCTACATCTATTTCATCAACGCTTTGGCCGATCTGGAAGAAAGGCTTAGCTGAGGAGGAGTTATGAAAGGCAAAGTCATGATCCTGGAAGACGATCCCATCCTGGCGCAACAAATCTCCAAAGTCCTCAAACAGCATGACTATGCTGTACTCCACTCCACCAATTCCGACACTTTTTTTGCGGAACTGCGCGGCTTTATGCCGGATGTTATCCTGTTGGACGTCTTTCTGGTGGGAAGCCGCCTCAACGGGCTGCAAGTGTTGAGGTATCTGAAAGAGAATCTGGACTACAACTACAAGATAATCATCATCTCCGGCGAGATCAAGAACGAACAGCTCAACGAGATCCGCGGCCTGGGAGCATACCATTTTATTGAAAAGGGCGCCTATTTCAGCACCAATCAACTGCTGCTGCATATCGACAACGCGGTGACGCTCAAACGCCAGGAAGAAGAAAACCTCGACCTGCAGATCGAGTATCTGAATCTTAAAAAACAGTTCACCCGCAGCTTTCCCTTCATCGGCGAAAGCCCCGCCATCAATAAGATTCGCACCCAGTTGGCAAGACTCTCCGAAGCCGACGAAGATATCCTGATCCTGGGAGAAACCGGCACAGGCAAGGAAGTGGCCGCCAATTACTACTATCTGAATTCAAGGCGTTTTGGCAAGCCCTTCCACACAGTCAACTGCAGCTCGCTCACCGAAAATCTGATTGAAGGCGAGCTCTTTGGCATCGCCAAAGGTGCCACACCGGGAGAAAAAGGCAACATCGGCCTCTTTGAAAGATGCTCGGAAGGCCTGCTCTTCCTGGACGAAGTTACAAACCTCACCCTTCAGGCTCAAGCCAAGATCCTGCGGTCGATAGAAAACAAGGAGATACAGGTGGTGGGAGGAGCGCTAAAAACCGTGAACACGCGCCTGATTTTCGCTTCCAATGCCGAGATGAGGACCCTCGCCTCTTCCCCGAAATTCAGACAGGACCTCTTTTACAGGATCGAAGGCAACATCGTGGAATTGCCGCCCCTGCGAGAGCGAAACAACGACATCCTGCTTTTGATGAGCCATTTTTTCACCAACTACGCCAACCGCTACAGCTTCAGCGACCAACTGGATCTCAGGGAACTAAAAAATGACTTGTTGGAATACCACTGGCCGGGCAATGTGCGCGAGCTGAAAAACTTCTGCAAACACATCATCCTCAATGAAAAAGAGATCACCAACAGGAATGTGCTCAAACACCTGCGGACAAAAATGCAGAACAGGCCGGAGTACAGCGTTAAAGGCATGGACCGCTATCTGGCCATCCGCAACATCAAGGATTCCACCGCCGCCTTTGAACGGGACTACATCCTCTATTACCTGCAGGAAAATAACTGGCATGTGAGCAAAACCGCGAAGGAAATGGGAATCGAAAGAACAACCCTCTACAAAAAGATGAAAGCTTTGGGCATAGCGCAAAACCAGGGAGAGGCTTGATGTTCAAGAGCAATCTGAGTTTGAAGGTCTTTTCTTTGATCATGGCTGTCGTGATCTGGGTTCAACTCAACTTGAACGCGGATCACCAGAGTGTGGTAAAGATACGGACGCAATTTAAAAATGTACCCAGGAACCAGTCCGAGCTTCATCAGGTCAGAAGTGTTCCCTTCAATGTCCGCGGCAAGGGAATGGATGTCCTCAGGCTCAAACTCTCCAGGACGGTGGCTGTTTTCGACGCCGAAGGCTACGACAAAAGCGTTAATTTTAGCGCTATGGACTACGAAATCCGTAACCGTCCCTCAAACCTGAATCTCGATATCCTGGGCCCCATCAAGGATTATGACCCGGGCGCTGACAACAATACTTCCAAAGCGAAAGAGGACAAGGCATCCGCAAACGGCCGCGAGGCTTTCACCCAGGACGAATCCGGCCAAGGCGCAGACCAGCAACAAAGCACCCGCGTTATGGAAAACCTCGCCATCCGCTCCAACAGTGGCTTGATCTTCACTCCTTCAGTTGCCACCATCAAGGTGATGGGAACTGTGGAGGAGCTGAAGAAATTGCCCCGGGGAATCCGGATTGTGGCTTCAGATGATCAGGACGCGGCCGGCACTTATGAGCTTTCAGCGGAACTGCCAGAGGGAGTCGAGCTCCTGGATATCACTCCCCGCAGGGTCCGGCAGCGCAAATGAAGCTCCTCCTGGCCTTTGAGTCCTCCTGCGACGATACCTCCGTAGCGATCATCAACACAGAATACGAGGTCCTCTGCAGCCTGGTTTCCACACAGCTTGACCACGCCAGATTCGGAGGGGTTCTGCCTGAGCTTGCCTCCAGGCTGCATATGCAAAACATCCTCAGACTGACTCAAGCCGCCTTGGAACAGACTGGACTTGAACTGCGCGACATGGATGCAGTCGCGGTGTCCATCAATCCTGGCCTGATCGGCTCGCTGCTGGTGGGGCTTTCCTTTGCCAAGAGCCTGGCCTGGAGCCAGGGATTGCCCCTGATCACCGTGAATCACATGCTCGCCCATATCTTTGCCAACTTTATCGAGCATCCCGGGCTGCGGCCTCCCTTTCTGGCTTTGGTCGTCTCCGGCGGGCATAGCGAACTGGTTCACTTTACCGATTTCACCCAGTTTAGGGTGATTGGCAAGACTTTGGACGACGCCGCGGGCGAGACCTTTGACAAGGCCGCCAAGCTGCTGGGATTGGGGTTCCCCGGAGGGCCTTTGATCGACAAGCTGGCCCAAAGCGGGGATCAGGATTTTGTGAAACTGCCCCGCGCGCTGCCCCGCAAGGATAACTTCAACTTCAGTTATAGCGGCCTCAAGACAGCCATCCTGCAGTATCTTTCCCAGCAGGAGCCCGCCTTTGTGCAGTCCAACCTCAACCATATTGCCGCCTCCATCCAACAGGCCATTGTCGATCCGCTGGTTTCAAAAACCTTGACCTATGCCAAACAGCACAAGATCAAGACCATCCTTCTGGCAGGCGGCGTGGCGGCTAATTCCAGACTGCGGGAGGAGCTGTCGGCCCGTTCAAAGTCATTGGGGGCCGAAGTGTATTTTCCCCAGCCCGCTTACTGCGTGGATAACGCCGCGATGGTAGGCGCGGCGGCCATTCCCAAGCTTTTGGCGGAGCAATATTCGCCTCTCAGCGTGAACGCCTTTTCGGCCAAAGGAACCAAGACCCTTTAGATAATGCCTCTGGACTCATCCGGCTCTGTTTTCGCAAGCCATCTGTCGCTAATGACTCTCCCATTGAGGTAAAAATCCTGTCTCCCTCATTCGCAAGAGACAGCTAAGTCTCTATTTTCCGTAGGTCTTCCTTAACCCGGTGAGGGATGACCTAAGGA
>DFUX01000003.1:28249-28805 GCA_002379855.1 Cloacimonetes bacterium UBA4175
CCAAAAGAAAGCGGGGACCAAGGCTATGCGCTTTGATCCCCATTAGCTTACGAGTGTTATCGATCCCCATCATTCCGGTGATGGGAACAGCGGTTCACATTCGGTCTGGTTTCCTGGCCGATTGCTTGTCATTGGGCTTTGCTTTGCCTGTTTTCTTGCTGTCAAACTTGGAATCATCATCTTCATCCGGATTGCTGTCAGGCATCCTGAGCTTGGTTTTGTCGCTTTTCGTATTTGCCGCTTGTTTCCCGCTGCCCAGTTGTGATCCGCCGCCGTTGCCACTGGGGGGACTGTAGCTGCCATGACCGTTCCCGGAACCATTTCCACTACCGGGATGACTGCCGGAACTTCCACCGCTGCCACCTCCGGGAGGGTTATAGCTGCCACTCCCGTGGCTTCCACTACCGTTGCCACCGTGGCTCCCCCCATGTCCACCGCCATAACCGCCACTGGGAGGAGTTGGCGGAATATAGCTTCCGTGGCCTCCGCTGTTGCCACCGCCGGGAGGATTGTGGCCGCCATGTCCGCCATGACTTCCTCCGGGAGGGTTGTAAGG
>DFUX01000039.1 GCA_002379855.1 Cloacimonetes bacterium UBA4175
TCGGGCACAATCCTGACCAGCGCCGGATTGTCAGACGCTTTCTTTGCCAGGATCGCGGTTCCGCCTCTGACCCTGCTTTCCCCCAATGGAGGGGAGACTTATGCCGCGGCTTCATCCCAGGCCATCACCTGGACGGCCAACGGGGTGAACACCGTGCATCTGGATTACACCCTGGATGGAGGAACAACGTGGACGACGATCACCAGCGCGCCCGTAAGCGCTGGTCTGGGAAGCTATGACTGGGTATTGCCAAACTCTTCCAGCAACCAGGCTTTGGTGCGGGTGAGAAACTCGGTGGACTCAGCTGTATTTGATGTCTCGGATACCTATTTCAGCATCTATTTGGCCGATGTCGCGCCAAATGCACCTTCAAACCTTGTGGTGGCGGTGGTGTCGTCCAGTCAGATCGACCTTAGCTGGACGGATAACTCGGATAACGAACTTCAATTTAAGATAGAAAGAAAAACCGGTTCCTCGGGCACTTGGGCGCAGATCGGCACAGTTGATGCCAATACCACATCGTTTTCCAACACAGGCCTCAGCCAGAATACCACCTATTACTACCGGGTGCGGGCCAGCAACCAGGCGGGAAACTCAGGTTACTCCAATGAAGCCAACGGGACTACGCCCTACGCTACTCCTGGAGCGCCTTCGGGTTTAACGGCCACGCCGATTTCCTCCAGCAAGATAAGGATCAATTGGACCGATAATTCCAACATCGAGACCGGTTTTAAGGTCGAGCGCAAAACAGGCTCTTCCGGAACCTGGTCTCAGATTGCCATCGTGGGCGCCAACATCACCACCTACACCAATAGCAGCCTGAGCCAAAACACCACCTACTTCTACCGGGTGCGGGCATACAACAACACAGTAAACTCGGCATATTCCAATGAGGCCAGCGCTACCACCCCATACGCCACTCCAGCCGCGCCCTCCAACCTGACAGCGACCGCGGTTTCCACTTCCCAGATCGATCTGACCTGGACCGATAATTCGGGTGTGGAAACAGGTGTCAAGATCGAGAGGAAGACCGGAAGCTCCGGCACCTGGGCCCAGATCGCGACCGTGGGAGCCAACGTGACAGCCTATTCAAATAACGGCCTTACACACGGCACCACATACTACTACCGCGTGAGAGCCTACAACGTTAACGTCAATTCCGTGTATTCCAACGAAACCTACGCCACTACGCTTGTCGCCACGCTGGAAGCCCCCGGATCTTTGACCGCCTCGCCTGTCTCCGTTACCGGCATCGAACTTCAATGGGTTGACAATTCTACGGAAGAAAGCGGGTTCCAAGTGGAGCGTAAAACAGAGGTGGAATCAGAATGGAACGAGATAGCCCAAGTGCCCGCCAATAGCACTTCATATACAGACGAGTTGCCTGCCTGGTCTCAGACCATCAGCTATCGGGTGAGGGCTTTCAATGACATAACTGTCTCGGATTATTCAAATACCGCCAGCGTGGTGCCGCTTACCGCGCCTCAGGCGGCTTTCACCGCCACTCCTGTTTCTGGCTCCGCTCCACTCACGGTGCAGTTTACGGATCAGTCCACCGCCGGAACGGGGAGCATTGTCTCATGGCATTGGGATTTTGGCGATGGTGGGAGTTCGGAGGAGGCAAATCCGCTTTACACCTACCAAAATCCCGGGCTTTACACGGTTAGCTTGACTGTGATTGACAGCTATCAAAACACTGATGTTTTGACCCAGACAGACTGTATTACCGTGCTTTCCGATGCCCCCAATCTCGAGTTGCTGAGCCCCGCCAGCATAGACTTTGGCACCCTGGCCATCGACTCCGTGTCGCCCTATCAACCGGTGGTTATCAGGAACACCGGTTTAACCGACCTGCATATCTCGGAGGTTAATTTTGTCTCCGCTTCCGGGCAGTTTGAGATTATGGCGTGGCAGAGTGGCATGAGCATTGCTCCGGGAGCCACGGATTCTCTCTTTGTGCGCTACGCGCCCCAGAGCGTGGGCGATGCCGCGGATTTCCTGCAGATACTGAACGATTCCGCCAACCAGCCCGATTGCAGGATCCAGCTTCTGGGCAAAGCGATCCTGCCTGTGCCGCTTCCTCCCGCCAATCTGCAGATCGGAATTCAGGGGGTGAATACCGTACTCTCCTGGGATCCGGTTACCCAAAACACGGCCGGGGGCCCCATCGTTACAGATTATTACTTTGTATATACAAGCGCTATGGATCCTCAGCAAGGATTCATCTTCCACGGCCTCACCCCAGATTGCGCTTACACTCATTCCCACGTGTTGCTGGTGGAGCCCAGGGTGTTTTACAAGGTCAAGGCTGTGGTGCTGAACCAGGCGGTAAAATCTACGGCACCCTCCAAAGACGCGTTGGATCTCTATCTGAAAGATCACCTGAAGCCCGGCATGAGCGAATCAGAAGTGAGCCAGGTGCTCGATTCTGCCGGGAAGCTGTATCTGAATAAATAGCGGTTCTTGTGGTTTCCCCGAGCTTTGCCTCTCATGTCTCCCTCATTTGCTGGCAAAGGTCGGGGAAGTATCATCCTTAGGTCATCCTTATAAAAGTTAAGGATGACCTAAGCTTGACCCAAGGTTGTCCAAGGGATGCAAATGAGGGCCAAATAACGGGCCGGAGGGTTTAACTCATTTGCAGATTGTGACATACATCACACCGCCACTGGCAGAACCAAAATAACCAAGAGCGTTGTGGACTCCCCCGTAGAGGTAGCCTTCGGGCATATTGACGTAGCTGTAATAGTTGTCGTCCAAGATGTAGGACTTTATCCTGTAGCGCCCGTAGAATATAAAGACTTGGCCATAATCCCTTAGCATGATGTAGTTGTCTGGCAGGCCTTGCTGAGGCTTTGAGCTGAACCTGCCGGCCATGCTGATCCTGCGGATGGTTTCTCCGCTTGAGTTGTACGTCTCTTCCATAGAAGCATCCGGATGTACCATACCCATGATCTGGGTGGTATATTCCAGATCTGTGCTAAACTCTTCCAAACAATAGAATTCGCTGAAGAAATTATAGTCTCCGGCGATCTGTCCGGTGTTGAGCACCAGGGGGAAGTCACTGTCTATCCTGTTGAAGGGCATTTGGTTTTGGGTCTGCTCATCGAACGAGTAGCCCTCTCCATCAGCATTGTTACCATACACGTCTGTTTCCAGCGTAATGGCCTGGGGTACTGTGGTTTCTGCCCAAATTACGGATTGATAGCCGGGAATCCTCGCTTCGATCCGGTAGCGATGCTCCGCTTCTATCAAGCGCTGTTCCGGATCCAGATAGGCGGGCAGGATTCCCGCCATGCCAGGCTGCAGCGTGAACTCCTGGCCGGAGGTCAGATCGCGCAGGGTTATTTCCGCGTCGGTTACAAAGATCTGCAGATAGTTGAAGTCTTCAATCTCCGAACTGCGGGTCAGATACACCGGATGCTCCTCGTTCAGCGGTTGCCCTGCCACCAGCAGAGCCGCAAGCGAGTAAACCTCGCCTTTGAAGCGCGGGCCGGAGGTTGATTCACAGGAAAGCAGGAGGAGCATGGCAAAGAGAGCCAGAAGCAGTAAGATTTTTCTCATGATTTTTACCATTGCACGTTGATGCCCACAAAGGGTAAAAAGGGAAACTGGGTACTGTCGTTATGCTTCAGCAGCAGACCGTCTTCTTCCAAGGTCAGAAAGTAGCTGCGGGAGCCGACGTTTTTGCGGTTGAACACGTTGATCACCTCAAGATACGGTTCGATGGAGCCCCACTTGGTGATCCACTCATATTTGGTGCTAAGATCGAGGCGGATATAGGCTGGCAGCCTTTCTTTGTCTGAATAGCTGTAGATGATCTGAAAATCCTCGCCGTCAAAGTAGATGCGTTCAGGGAGGGAGGTCGGCTGGCCTGTATTGTAGCTGAAGTTGACACCCAGCTTGAGATCGGCGCCAAACACCTGAAACCCGCTATTCTGGCTCACATTGAATGTTTCCACCAATGAAATGGCGTGGGTGCGGTCGTAGCGGGGATAGAAGTATTCGCTTTGGCCAGTGGCGGGATTGATGTTGGTGCCCTCCATTTTCCTACGGGTTTGGCTGAGCGTGTAGCCGATAAAGCCCTGCAGTCCCCGCCAATCGTTGCGGAGCATCAGGTCAACCCCATAGGTGTGGCCTTTGCCCACATGAAACACATCTGCCAGGGTGCCGGTGTCGTTGCTCCAGCTAAATTCGGTGGCTATGTTGTATTGCAGCAGGTTGTTATAGCTCTTGTAATAGGTTTCCAGATCAAAGTTGAAGAAGCGGCTCAACTCACGCTTGTAACCCAGAATGTAATGAGCGGAAAGGCCTGGATCAAGGCTTCCATCCAAAGGAATCCACACATCCATGGGAGTGCTTATTTCCATGGACAACAAAGTCAGATACTGGTGATAGAGGCCATAGTTCAAATACACGCTTTCCCCATCGCGCAGGCGGCGACGCAAGGACAGGCGCGGCTCCAGGTTGACATAGGCGGCATCCGGCGCTTGAGAGGGACGCACTGAGAGTGTCTGGTACAGGTTTGCCCGCAAGCCGGGCTGCAGGGTCCAGTAGCCGTCTATCTCCCAAACCTCCTGCAGGAAAGCCGCCGCGGTGAGAGATGAGACCTCCACGTCGGGCAGCGCGTTCTGCTGGAACTGATAGCTGGTGCCCATCTTCAGCCAGATGTTGTTCCATTTCAGTTCCAGGCCTCCATCCAGCAGATGCCGGTTGTTCGGTTTCCAACTGAGGAGGGCTTTGGCGGTGAGGTCGTGGATGCCGTTTTTGCGTTCCACGGTTGTTTCGCCCTCTTTATTGTTCTGGCCGAAGTTGTTGGTGAATTCGCTGCCAGCCAGCACAAACTGGGAAAACAGGCGGGGACTGAAAAGATGTACCCACTGGGTAGTAAAAGTCTTGTTCCCCCATGCCAAATCCAGGACGGGGCCATAATCGAAACTGAGATCGTCCCTGCCAAAATATGTGCTGAAGCTCAGTTTGTCCTTGTCTCCCAAATCCCAGTTCAATTTGAAGTGGCCATCGTAAAAATAGTAATCCGGCAGTTCGTCGTAGAAGGCCTTGAGCAGCTCCACATAGGTTCTGCGTATGGAGCCCATATAGGAGCCTCTTTGCGAACCAATTTTCCAGGGGCCCTCCAAGGTCGCAGAGGATGAGATCAGGCTCCAGCGGGCCACTCCCTGGTGATGCACGCGGTTGCCCTGCCGGTTGAGCACGTCCAGCACGGAAGACATCCTGCCGCCATACTTGGCCGGATATCCGCCTTTTATCAGTTCCACGCTTTCCACGGCATCGGTGTTGAAGGTGCTGAAGATGCCGCCAAAGTGGTTGGGATTGTACACGTCGATGTCATCCAGCAGGATCAGGTTTTGATCGGGAGAACCGCCCCGGACATAGAGTCCGGAAGAAAAATCGGAGATCGGGGCCACGCCGGGCAGGGTGAGGACCGCGCGGAAGATATCGGCTTCCACCGGAGAAACCACGCTCTGGATGTCTTCACTGCCCCTGTGGATAGTGCCGGTGCGGATTTGAGGACCTTCATAGGTGGCTTCCGCCGTGGCGCTCACCACCACCTTGCTAAGCTCCACCGAACTCTTATCCAGGCTGACATTGACCACGGCGTCCGGGGAATGATCGCTTACCTCAAATTCCACGCTTTTAGGCAGGCTCGAAATCTGGCTGAACTGCAGGGTGTATCGCCCGGGCTCTTTGAGCGTGATCACATAGTAGCCTTTTCTGTTTGTCTGACCGCCTATGCCCGTTCCGGCTACAACTACATTAACGTATTGCATCGGTTCGGCGCTGTCGGACCGGGTCACAAAACCGCTGACAGTGGCCGCAAAGGCACTGGCGCAAAGCAGCAGGCAAAATAGGGTTGCAGTTAATCGGAGCATAGTTTCCTGATCTTCTTTTCTTTTTTTCAAGCAAAGCTGATTTCAAGCAGTAGCAGTCAACCCATAATCGTAATACCAGCGATTGCTGTCCCGTTGATTTTCAGCTACTGTTGGGGAGGAGTGTCATCTGGGGATAAAAAGGAGATGAGCAAACAGGGGCAAAAAAGAAGAGCCGGAATCACTTCCGGCTGCTCCTTGTATCACAAAAGCCTTGTCGGCTGTCAGTTCAATACCATTTTGGAAGGTTTTCTTCCCGATTTGTTACATTCGGTTATCACCTCGATCTTGTCGCCTTTGACCAGCAGGAGAATTCTGTAAAGAGACTTTGATATAAACATCATTTTCCATATGACAAGGCAGCAGTGGCAGGCCTATCGTTTCCTGCTCTGCTCCGCCACATGGGCAAACATGGCCTCGAGGGTGTCAAAACGGTTGAAAAGGTCGATGGCTGCCTGTAACTGTCTATCCATGGTGATGGTGACTTTGTAAGCTTCCTGGTCGCCGTATGCTTTGCGCAGCAACTCGCTTTTCAGCATGGTGCGGATATAGGTGTCCGCGCTGTCCAGATCGGCTTGGGTGTATTTAATATCCAGGGATTTGGCATATCCGAGAAAGCGTTGCATCAGTGAATCGGTGATCTTGATATCTTTCTCCACGGTATGGTCGTGTTCCACCATGTAATCCACGGTGAAGTTGAAGAAAGCGTTCTTGCGGCGCAGTTCGGCGCCAAACTGGGTCAGCAGGTCAGATTCTGTTTCGATATCGGGAGTGATGCCTCCGCCGCCGAAGACCTCGCGTTTGTTGACCGTGTAATAGACCTGCTTCTTGTTTTTCTCGGCCTCAGCCTCCTGCTCGCTCTCGCTCACTTCCTCGCCTTTGAGCAGTTTGTCGTTGCTCAGTTTGTGGATGCAGCGTCCCGATTTGATGTAGTAATAGGCGTTGGTGATCTTGATGCCGTTGCCATTGGCAAGAGGGAAAAGCTGTTGCACGCTGCCCTTGCCAAAAGTCGGTTTGCCCATCACCAGTCCCTTGTCCCAGTCCTGGATCGATCCAGCGAAGATCTCGGAGGCGCTGGCAGAGGCTTCGTTGACAAGCACCACGATGGGATAGTTGCGGCTCTTGGTCTCAAAGCGGGTGAAATGCTGACGGTTTGCCACAGCGGCGCGGCCTTTGGTTTCCACCACCAGTTTGCCTTTGCCGATGAATTCGTTCACGGTGTCCACAGCCTGATCCAGCAATCCGCCGGGATTCCAGCGCAGATCGATGATCAGACCGCGGATGTTTTCCTCTTCCAGCGAATTCAGAGCGGCGCGCAGTTCCCGCACGGTGTTCTCGCTGAACTGGCTCATGCGGATGTAACCCACGCCGTTGTCCAGTTTGAAGTAGTAGGGAACGCTTTTGATCTTGATGGTTTCGCGGGTGATCTTGAACTCCAGGGGATTGGAAACGCCGGGGCGGCTGATCGTTATGATCACAGTGGTGCCCACTTCGCCGCGCATGTGTTTGATCGCTTCGTCAGTGCTGAATCCAACTACATTTATATCGTTGACGCGGATGATCCTGTCACCGGCAGTGATGCCCATGCGGTAAGCCGGAGTGCCTTCGATGGGGGAGATGACCGTGATGTAGTCTCCCACCTTGTCGATCTGGATACCCAGGCCTCCAAAGGAGCCTTTTGTGGCGGTGGTAAATTCTTCGAATTCGGCTTTTGTAAAGTAGGTGGTGTGGGGATCCGTGGAGCCCAACATGCCGATGATGGCAGCCTTGATCAGTTCTTCGTCGTTAAGATTGGTAACATAGTTCTGTTTCAACTTGTTCAGGACATCGCTAAACAAACCCAACTGGGAATACAGGTCGCTGCCGCCGCTGCTGTTCTGGGCAAATGCCGAGGTGGCTCCAAACAGCATGATGGCAGCAAGGATCCAGACGATGGCTATGGTTATTAAAGCTGTTTTCTGTTTTTTATCGTTCACTTGAGACTCCTGTGCGTTAAAACTTGGTTGATGATCAGTTTGTGCAGCTCCATGGGGGACAAGGTGGCATCCAGCACCACAAAACGCCCCGGCTGTTCTTTGGCAAGCAAAAGATATTGCTGGCGCACCCTCTCGTGAAAGGAACGGTCTTCCTGCTCGAGGCGATCTAACTGGCGGTGTCCTATGCGCGCGAAGCCCTCTTCCACAGGGAGGTCGAACAAAAAGGTGATGTCCGGCACTGTGTTGAAGGTGGAAAATCTGGTCAGCACCGCGATGAAATCCAGGTTTTGCTCACGTGCCGCGCCCTGATAGGCGATGGTGGAATCGTAATAGCGGTCGCAAAGCACTATCTTGCCCTCGCGCAGAGCAGGCAGTATCCACTGGCCGGTATGCTGGGCACGGCTGGCGCTGTAGAGCAACAGCTCCGTTTCGCGCAGCATTTCTTTGTTACCGGGATCCAGAAGCAGGGCGCGGATGCTTTCCGCGATGGGAGGGCCTCCGGGTTCACGCGTCAGCAGCGAGGGTTTGCCAAGTTCTTCCAGCTTTGCCGCCAGCATCTTCATCTGGGTGCTTTTGCCGCTGCCCTCGATGCCTTCGAATGTGACAAATAGACCTTTCATGGTAAGCGAGCCATCCTATATTATCGTATCTATCAGATACAGGTTGTCGTTTCTTTCGGGATTGTCGATTAGAAAATGCGCGCCGCGGCTTTCCTTGCGCATCAGTGCGCTGCGGATAACGGCAATGGCGATGATGGCCATATTGCGCGTTTCCACCACTTCCTTGCGCACGGCGTTGTGCTGATAGAAGTTATTCACTTCGTTGTAGATGTTCTCGATGCGGGACAGGGCGTATTTGAGCAGGCGGCGGGAGCGGCGGATGCCGACGTAGCCATCCATGATGGTGCCGATGATTTCCCGGTTGTGGGAGATCACCACCCATTCGTTTTCGTTGAACTCATCCATCTGTTTCCAGACCGGAATCTTGGGGAAATCCACCTCTTCTGTGTTTGAGGGATGGTTGCCGGCGCGATAGGCCATTACCAGGGCTTCCAAAAGTGAGTTGGAAGCAAGGCGGTTTGCCCCATGCAGGCCACTGCAGGCCACTTCCCCGGCGGCAAAGAGGTTGTGGATGTCGGTAATGCCGTCGATGGTTGAGAGCACTCCTCCGCAGAAGTAGTGAGCCGCGGGAGCCACCGGGATCGGATCTCTGGTAAAATCTATGCCGTGCTCCGCAAGGCGTTTGCCAATATAAGGAAAGTGGGTGCGCAAGATTTCGGCGGGGATGTTGGTGGCATCCAGATAGCAGAATTTTTCGCCGCGCTTTTTCAGCTCGGCGTCGATTGCACGGGAGACGATGTCGCGAGGGGCAAGATTGCCCCGGGGGTGATAGTTTTCCATGAAGGTGCTGCCATCACTGAGTTTGAGCACCGCCCCCTCGCCCCGCACTGCCTCGCTGATGAGGAAGGTTTTGCCTTCGGGGCTCCAGAACGCGGTGGGGTGAAACTGCACAAACTCCATATTGGCCAGACGCGCGCCTGCCAGCCTGGCCATGGCCATCCCGTCACCTGTGGAGACATCCGGATTGGTGTTGTGCGCGTAGATGCGCGAAGCCCCGCCAGTGGCAAGCATGGTTTTACGGGCGCGAAAGATATGCACTTCATTAGTCTTGATATCCATCACGTATGCTCCCCAGCAGGAAATGCCGGGAATGAAACCGTCATCCTGGACTATATGGTGCTGGGTGATCAGATCTATGGCGATGCTGTTTTCATAGATATCGATGTTGCTGTTTTCGCGGCAGCGTTTGGTGAGAGTTTCCATGATCTGATGTCCGGTGGAATCTGCCGCGTGAGCCACGCGCCGGTGCCTATGGCCCCCCTCCATGCTCAGGGATAGATTTTCCAGGCGGTTGTCATAGTGTTCTTTTTCGAGGGTAAAATCAGTTCCCAGATCGATTAGGTATTGAATCAGCTTTGGGCCTTCGGTAATGATCTGCCTGATCACCTGCCGCTTGCCTAATTCCGCGCCGGCGATAAAAGTATCCTCACAATGGCCGGAAAATGTGTCCGCTTCGTCCAGCACAGCGGCTATGCCCCCCTGGGCATAGTCTGTATTGCAGTTGAATAAGCCCCGTTTGGTCACAATTGCCACTTTGCCCAAGCGTGAAACCTGCAGCGCATAAACCAAACCCCCAATTCCGCTTCCGATCACCAGAAAATCATAGTCTCTCAAATTACTTCCCTTTTTACAATCATTGCCATTACATAGGCGTCTTCATCTGGCAGGGTGTAATATCCTTTGCGCAACCCAACGCGCTGGAAACCAAACCCTTCATACAGGGCTAGCGCAGCCAGGTTAGACACCCGCACATCCAGGAAAAAGTGGGTGAATCCCCTGTCTGTTAGCTGGTGGAGCGTGTTTTTCAGCAGTTCCTTGCCATAACCCTTGCGCTGATACGCGGGATCGACCGCCAGATTGATGATCACGCTTTCGTCGATCACATTGTGATACATTATATAACCCACCAGGGTGGCATCTTCACAGATCACCCAGGATTCCCCAAAGTCTGAGCTGCTAAAGGCATCTTCCGGCCAGGGGCTGCTGAACACCTGCTTTTCGATCTGCAATACGGCGGGCAGGTCATCCTGACGCATTGGGCGGGTTATTTTCAATTGGAATACCTGTTACATCTTTTCCGGCGCACTGATGCCCATCAGGTCCAGACAGATGGCCAGCACGTTTCTCACCGTATCTATCAACAACAGGCGCGCCTGCGAAAGTTCCTTGTCCTTGCCTCCCACCACCTGGTATTTGTTGTAGAAGCGGTGGAAAAGGCTGCAAAGTTCCTCTGTGTAGGTGGCAAGGCGGTGAGGTTCGCGAAATTCCGCTATCAGTTCCAGCAGTTCAGGTAAATCGGTGAGTTTCTGGATCAGAGCCAGTTCTTCGGTTTTACACAGCTTTCCGCAGAGTTCCTTTTTGAAGGTTCTGGGCAGTACCTTGTCTTTTTTGGCCTTCTTGATAATGCTGCAGATGCGGGCGTGGGCGTACTGGCAGTAATAGACCGGATTTTCGTTGTTCTGCTGCAGAGCGAGTTCCAGATCGAAGTTCAGATGAGCGTTTGCTTTGCGCGCTATAAAGAAATAACGAGCCGCGTCTTTTCCCACCACGCCCACAAGATCGTCCATGGTAACAATCTTGCCGGCTCTTTTGCTCATCTTGACCTTTTCTCCGCTTTCAAACAAGTTAACCTGTTGCAGGAAGATGATTTCCAGCATGTTTTCATCGTATTTGAGAGCCTGGAAGGCCGCTTTCAGTCGGGGTACATAGCCATGATGGTCGGGGCCAAAAATGTCTATCAGTTTGGTGAATCCTCTTTGGATTTTGGTCAGGTGGTAAGCCAGATCGGGAACAAAATAGGTGATCGAGCCATCGCTTTTCATCAATACGCGGTCTTTATCGTCACCAAATTTGGTGGAGCTGAACCAGATGGCGTCTTCCTTTTCATATGTGCAATCGGCCTCGGTAAGGTAGCTGAGAACCTCTTCCACCATTCCTTCCATGCGCAGGGTTTTCTCGGAGACCCAGCTTTCAAAGGTAACCCCAAATCTTTCCAGAGACTGCCTTTGCATCTCAAGCATCTCGTTGAGAGCAAACTCCTTCAGGTGTTCAGTGCGCTCTTTTTCAGGCATCATAAACACCCGCACTCCCTCGGTGGCGTTCAGTTTGTGGGCCAGATGCTTCACATACTCGCCATGATAGGCGTCATAGGGAAATTCGCCGATGTTTTCGCCGTGTATCTCACGCAGTCTGAGCTCCAGGCTTTCCGCCAGGATATCGACCTGATTGCCCGCGTCGTTGATATAGAACTCTCGCGAGGGTTGGTAGCCAACTTTCTTCATGACGCGATAAAGGGTGTCACCAAAAGCGGCTGCCCTGGCACTGACTATATTCAAAGGTCCAGTTGGATTCGCGCTGACAAATTCCAGCAGAACTTTCTCCTCCTGGCCGAACTCTGAGTCTCCAAAACTTTGCCCCGCTTTGTGGATCTCCCACAGCATATTGTGATACAGCACCTTGGACAGATGGAAATTCAAGAATCCGGGACCAGCAAGCTCCACCTTCTTGTAATACTTGTTCTTCTTCAATTCCTTGATCAGCTTTTCAGCCAGCACTTTGGGGGATGTCTTGTTCTCTTTGGCAAGGATCATAGCCACATTGGAAGAATAATCCCCATGGTCGGCCAGATTGGGTATTTCAACCGTGAACTCGCGCTGCTGGCTGAGGTTCAGGTCTTGCAAAATCTTGCAGATGTTGTCATGTATTAGGTGTTTGATCATGCGGAAGCCCTTCCTTGTTGTGGCTTGAAAGCTGTTCAAATAACTGGTCAATCTTGTAGAGATTACGTTTTTCAGGCAAGAATATATGCAGGATCACATCTCCCAGATCGACCAGGATCCACTGCCCAAACTCCAGCCCGGCTTTGCCGAGTACGCTCAGTTTGTGTTCCTTGGCCATATCCAGCACATGGTTGGCGATAGCTTTGTTATGCAGATCGGCGGTACCTTCGCAGACAACTATCGCATCTGCATAGTCGATGATGTTTTCCACATCGTACACGCGGATGTTTTCCGCTTTCTTGTCGTTCAGCCATTCCAGGATGGCTTCGAGCTTGATATTGTCAAACAATATCTCCTCCACTTACTTCAATCTCATACATATACACTTGTAGCTGTCGCTAATCCTTCATATAATCTTTAAAATCCTCACCCAGGATGATTGTGAACTGGACATCCGACTCGGGATTACGTGCCAGCGTATAACGCTGGATGCCAGTCATCCTTTGCAGGCGCCGCAGGTCTTGCTCATCTCCGTTGATGAGAACCAGCACCGATTTGTTGTAAATAGGGTAGGGGGTGCTGCTTACCCTTAGCACGTCGATATTCTTGTCCCTGATATACACGCTGTAATCTGCTGCCAGCTTTTCGATGCCACAACCATTGCTCACTTCCACCCGAATGGCTGGCAAGCTCTCCTCGTCGTCTTGATTACGCCCGAGCAAGCCAAACACTCCGGTAAAATATGCAAGCAAAGCCAAGGCTATCAACAAGACCAGAATCAGCAGATAGCGCCAGGGACGCTTAGGGGTCAAATCTTCAGAAACACCGTTTATTGTCAAATTCAATGTATTATTCCTTGCCATCCAACAACTTGGCAAACGCATCCCGCAGAGAGGAAAAGCTTGTCTCGAAAGCTTCGGGTATCACCCTTTGGCCGCCGATCACGCTCATAAAATTGCAATCTCCGCTCCAGCGGGGAACCATATGCAGATGCAGGTGTTCGTCGATTCCGGCCCCGGCCGCCTTGCCCAGGTTCATCCCAAGATTCACTCCTTCGCAGGCATAGACGGACTTGAGGGCTATCTCGGCTTGCTGTGCCAGTTGACCCAACTCTGCCAGCTCTTCCGGTTTTAGCTCGGAAAGCGAAGCGCAATGCCTGTAGGGAACCAGCATGATGTGCCCGTTGTTGTAGGGATATCGGTTGAGCATGGCATAGCAAAACCTGCCCCGGTAAAAGATCAGGTTTTCGGCATCCGATTCGGTATCCTGCCAGCGGCAAAGGATGCAATCTTCCGGCTTGGGCGAGCGGATATAGTCCGAACGCCATGGTGAATACAGGTATTCCTTATTCATAGGGGTCTTCGATGAACTGCTCGCGCAGACCCAGGATGTGTCCTTCCGGAACGTGCGCGTGCACCAAAATGTTGTGTCCTTCCAAGATGCAGTCTTCGCTGACATAGCTGTCGGAAATGAGGCTGTTCGGCCCGATCGAGCATCCTGTCCGCACTGTTGTCTTCCCTTTCAGGATGCAGTTTTGGAAGATTTCCACATCCGGCTCGATGGCAACTTCATCATCGATATACACGGTATTGGGATTGTGGATCACCACCCCGTTGTTCATCCATTTGCGGCGGATTCTGTCCACAAAGAGGTCTTCCAGTTCCGCGAGCTGTTCCTGAGAGTTGACGCCAGCCACCTCCATCAGATCCTCCAGCGCCACAGAGGAGACGGTTTTGCCCGCTGAATGCAGTATGGAAACTACGTCCGTGAGATAGTATTCATGCTGATTATTGGCGTTGGATATCTGTTTCAGGGACGCAAACAGGTCTTCAGACTTGAAGCAGTAGATCCCCGTGTTCCATTCTTTGATGGCGCGTTGTGCCTCGGACGCGTCCTTGTATTCCACAATACCCATCACCTGTCCCTTGTCATCCCGCAAGATGCGCCCATACTTGCCGGGATCGTCAAGGAAAGCGGTGAGGACGGTGCAGGAAGCCTGGCTGCGCAAATGCTCCTGATACAGGCGGGATATAGTCTCGCGGCCAAGCAGGGGAACATCGCCGCACAAAATCAAAACATCATGTCCATGATCATGGAATATCGGTTCCGCCATCATCACCGCGTGGCCGGTGCCCAATTGTTCAGTTTGTTCTACAAATTCCAACCTTTCATCTTCCTCGAGGCAGGCTATCACGCTTTCTTTTTGGAAGCCCACCACGATACATACACGCAGGCATTCAGAGTCCAGCGCCAGATCCACGACCCTTTGGATCATAGGTTTTCCGGCGATGGGAAAAGTTACCTTAGCCCGGGTCGATTTCATCCGGGTGCCTTTACCTGCAGCAAGGATCACAGCTGCGAGGTTGTTCATTACATATCTCCTTGTGATTCTATTTCTTGTATTAATGTCTCAATGTTTTTGTGCAGCACAGGATGTTCCAGATTGGGAGCCAGCTCAGCCAGCAGCCTTAGCGCGAAAAGCCTGCGATGCATTTCGGGGTGCGGCACGGTCAGCTTGTCGGTGTTGATGACCAGATCGCCATACAACAGGATATCGATGTCGATCAGGCGCGGCCCCCATTTCTCCTTGCGCACCCTGCCCAGTTTTTGCTCTATCTCCAGGGCTGTTTCCAGAAGCTCCAGGGGCGGGAGGGTGGTTTCGATCTCCAAGACCTGATTGTGGAAATCAGGCTGGTCTGTCTTGCCCCAGGGTCGGGTTTTGGCGAGGCTTGAGCCTCTCAGGATACGGATTCCCGGATGAGCGGCCAGTTCCAGATACGCTTTATGTATCTGTTCCCGTGGCTGTTCAAGGTTCGCGCCGAGGCAAAGGTAGGCGTTCATGAGCGGGTCCGGGAAAGCTCCACCTCCACCGATCTCAGGCTGCCCGGGATGGGTACAGCGGGTTTCTGGATGCAAAGCGTTACTTTCTGGATCAGCGGGAAGTCATCCAGCAGTTTGGTGGCCAGTGTGTTGGCACAATCTTCAAGCAGCAGAAACTGGTGAGTTTCCATCACTGTTTTGATTTCCTGATAAACTTTGGTATAATCTATGGTGTCTTCCAGGCGTCTGATACGGTCGTCAATCTGGGGATCGGTAAAGAGTTGTGCCGTCACTATAAAGCGCTGACCCAGTTTCCGTTCTTCATCGTGAAGACCGTGAAAACCATAAAAAACCATCTCATTCAATCTGATGATCATAACTTCCTTCCTATGCTTACCTGCATCTTACCGCCAATCTTTCTATCCAATAACCTGACAATATAAAAGCTAAGCGCCATGGCTACGAAAGCAATAAGGATAGATGGCAGTTCTGCCAGACTGCGGGAGGCCAGCCAATATCCCAAAAAGAGAAAGGTCAGAGGCAGCAGAAACACCAATATGGCGGATAAAACCCGGTTGCCGGGTGCAATATTCAATTGCACCAGATCGCCTTCCTGTAGCTGCAGATCGGTGTCTATCTCAAAAACCGCGGGAGTGCTTTTGGCAAAACACATGCCCTGCATGGAGCAGCTCTTGCAGCCTCCACCCCGCGTAACTTCCACCTTTACCCGGTTGCCCCGCACCTCAATCACAGTGCCCACGTCTTCAGGCAGTTCTTCACTCATTTCTTCACTTCCTTGCCCGGATTACCCGTTGCCAACCGGGCCAGTATCGCGCTGCTGGATAGTCCTTCCTTAAAAGCCAGACTGTGGACTTCACCGCCCCTGCTCAAGACAAAATCCGAGCCTACAATATCTTTCACTGCCCAATCTCCGCCTTTTACGAGGACATCCGGGCAGATCAACTCTATCAGTTCAGACGGGGTATCCTGTTCAAAGATCACCACACAGTCCACGCATTCAAGTGCTGCCAAGACCAAAGCCCGTTCTTGTTGAGGGATGACCGGGCGGCTGCTGCCCTTGAGCCTGGACACGCTGGAATCGCTGTTAAGCCCGACAATGAGACGGTCTCCCAGTTCGCGGGCTTCTTCCAGATAGCATACGTGGCCGGCATGCAGGATATCGAAGCAGCCGTTGGTAAACACTATTTTGCGCCCCTGCTTGCGCCAGCTTTCAAGCAGAGAGGGAAGCTCTTGCCAGGTTTTGATCTTAGCGCTGCTCATTGTAGCTCTTCAGCAGTTCGTCCGGGTTCACGCTGGCTGTGCCCACTTTGCCGCAGGCGACTCCGGCGGCGTGATTTGCCACTTTTGCCGCCAGATGGATGTCCGCGCCGCTCACGTAAGCCAGGGTCAGGGCGCTGATGACGGTGTCGCCGGCTCCGGAAACGTCAAACACTTCCCGGGCCGCGGTGGGCAGGTGCCTGGCTTGTTTTCCGCCGTCGAAAACATACATTCCCAGGCTACCTCTGGTCACGATCAGGTTTTTGATCTGCATCTCGCCGCGCAATTGGCTGGCAGCAACCTGGAACTCGTCCTCGCTTTCAAATTCCATATCCAGAATGTCCTGCAATTCGCGGAAATTGGGTTTGAAGATATCCACACCCCGATACTGCCTGAAATTCCTATGTTTGGGATCAACGGCCACTGGAATGCCCAGACTTTTTGCCAGTTCCAAAGCCCCGGAGATCACCTCTCTGGTCAACACCCCTTTGTTGTAATCTTCAATGATCAGCGCCTGGCAGTTGGGAAGCAGTCTGCGTAAGCTGTCAAGGAGGGCTGTCCGGGCTTCGTTTCCCAGGTCAATTTTGGTCTCGCGGTCGATACGTACGATCTGCTGGTTTGTTGCCACGATCCTGGTCTTCAGAGTCGTCTTTCTGTCCGGATCGTCGATCAAACCATCAGTTGCCAGTCCTTTGCACTCCATTAGCTGTTTCAGGTCTTGCGCCGCGCTGTCCCTGCCGGTCACGCCAAGCAGGATGGCTTTTCCGCCCAGGGATTTTACGTTCAACGCTGCGTTTGCGGCTCCACCCAGGCGGAACTCCTCTTTCTGAACTTCCAGGACAGGCACGGGCGCCTCGGCGGAAATGCGCTCCACTTTGCCCCAGATGTAATGATCCAGCATGATGTCGCCCAGAACGAGAACACGTTGCCTGCCGAACTTGGCCAGAAGCTCCCTGATCATGATTTCTCCAGAGGATACTGGCCGTTGAAGCAGGCGTAGCAATACTCGTCCGGACTGTGCAGGCAAGCTCTCAGTTCATCCAGTTCCAGATACTTGAGGCTGTCAACCCCCGTCCGTTGCCGGATTTCTTCCAGGCTGAAGCGGTTTGCCACCAGTTCTTCGGGATGGGGTGTATCGATGCCGTAATGGCAGGAATGGCATATCTGGGGCGAGCCGATGCGCAGGTGTATCTCAGCCGCTCCGGCTCTTTTGATTATCTTCACTATCTTGCGGATGGTGGTTCCCCTCACGATCGAGTCGTCAATCAGCACCACTCTTTTGCCTTCAAAGAAGTTGGGCAGGGCGTTGAATTTTTGGTGCACGCTCTCGTCGCGGATGGTCTGTTCCGGTTTGATAAAGGTGCGTCCGACATAGTGGTTGCGGATCAGGCCTATGGAAAGCGGGATGCCTTTTTCTGCCGCGTATCCCACCCCGATAAAGTTAGACGAGTCCGGAACGGGCACCACGCAGTCCACCTGCAGATCGGGGTCTTTTTGGGCAAGCCGGGCGCCAATCTTTTCCCTCACGTCAAACACGTTTTCGCCAAAATGGAAACTGTCCGGACGCGAGAAATAGATGTGTTCAAAACTGCAATAGGCATTTCTGTGCCGTTCCCGGTAAAGATTGGGATCGTTTTCCATCACTGTGGTTCCCTCGCTGTTTACCCTGATGATACCGGCTGGCGGCACTTCCCGCCGTTCCAGCACACCCAGGATATCCAGGACGCAGCTTTCAGAGGCCACCACCACTGCCCCGTCCCGGGTTTTGCCCCACACCATGGGCCGGATGCTGAGCGGATCGCGAAACATGTATAGTTCGCTGCGGGTGCAGAATACGCTGGAATACGCGCCTTTGATATCGCGCATCAACAGGCGGATGGCATCGGCTATCTCATATCCCTGGGAGATTTGCCAGGCAATGTATTTGACCAGCAGTTCGCCATCGTTGTCGCTGTTGAAATAGACGTTTTTCGCTTCCAGTTTGGCCCTCACGGCGGCATAGTTGACGAGGTCGCCATTGCTGGCCAGGGCGTAGGAAGGGCCGAAGAGGGTCTCCACCAGGTGGGGTTGCGAGTTGAAGCTGGTGGCACTGCCTTTGGTGGGATAGCGGACATGGCCGATAGCCAGGCTGCCGGGCAGGGAATCCAGCACATCTTCGTGGAAAACATCCTTCACCAGGCCCATGCTCTTGTGCAGCCTCACCACCTTGCCGTCGCTCACAGCCATGCCGCAGCTTTCCTGGCCCCGGTGTTGCTCGGTAAACAGCCCCAGTGTCGCAAGATTGGCAGCTTCAGGGCTGCCGAATACGCCTATGATCCCGCACATTAGCTTTTTCCTTTACTGGAAAAATCCAGCTTGTTCTCGCGCTTTTCCAGCAAGCGCAGAATGTTTTCCTGATGCTTGTAGATGATCAGCGCCGCCACCACCATGGTGAACCACGGAATGGATGGCGCTCCGGAATGATACCAGTTCCAAAAGAATTGGGCCAGGCAGAGAAACAACACCCCGGTCACGGATGCCAGGGAAACATAGCGGGTGAGAGCCACGATCAGCACAAAGAATATCAGGGTGGCAAATAGAGGAACGGGAGCCGCATAGATGAACACGCCCGCCGCGGTGGCAACGCCCTTGCCTCCCTTTCCTCCCAGAAAGATGGAGTACATGTGCCCCAGAATGACCATCAGGGCTGGCAGCAGAGCCACGAATGGATCGATGGGGACATCGAACAGGGCGGGAAAAGTGGCGGGGATCACGCGCAGGCAGAGCCAGGCCACGCAGAAGCCTTTGAGAAGGTCAAACAGCAGCACCAGGATTCCGGTTGCCGTGCCGAACTGGCGCAGGGCGTTGGTGGCTCCGATATTGCCGCTGCCGCCGCTGCGGATGTCCTTACGGTGCAGCAGCCTGCCAAGCAGGTAACCGAAGGGGACGCTGCCGAGCAGATAGCTGGCGGCGCATACGATTATCCAGAGAAGCGGGAAAGTCATTGTTCCAACTCGCTTTCTTTTTTACCCTTAAAAATTAACTTGATGCTCACGCCTTCGAAGGAGAACATATCCCTGATCTGATTTTGCAGATAGCGGCGGTAGTTCTCGCTCACCAGGGCGGGCTGATTGCAGAAAAAGACGAAGGTGGGGGGCTTGACCGCCGCCTGGGTCACATAGTGGATCTTGACATGCTTGCCCGTTTTGTGGGTGGGTGGGCGGCGCTCCACAACCTGTTCCATAAAGCGGTTCAGTTCGCTGGTGCTGATCCTCTTTTTGCTTTCTTCCTCGATCTTAACCACCGTTTCCATCACCCGGTTGATGCGCTGGCTTGTTTTGGCGGAGATGAACAACACCGGAGCGTATTGCAGAAATGGCATCTCCTCGTGCAGGTTGGCTATGAACCTGCCGGTGCTGCCACTGTCTTTTTCCACCAGATCCCATTTGTTGAAGACCACCATCACCTCCTTGAGCCTGCGTTTGGCGTAGGAGGCGATCTTCACATCCTGGGCGGAAAGGGGCTCATCGGCAGCCAGCACGATCACCACCACATCCGAGCGGTCAACCGCTTCGATGGTGCGCATCACGCTGTAATATTCTACTCCGTAGTTGACCTTGGTCTTGCGCCGCAGCCCTGCCGTGTCGATCAAAATATACTCGTTTCCGTGATAGCGGAAGACACTGTCGATGGCATCCCGCGTGGTGCCGGGCACATCCGTCACGATCTGTTTTTCCTGCCCCAAAAGCAGGTTGACGATAGAGGACTTGCCCACATTGGGTTTGCCTACCACGGCTATCTTGATGCGTTCATCGGCGGGTTCATCCGCCGCGTCTTTGGTATCCGGCATCAGTTTGAGCAGCTCATCCAGGAAATTTCCGGTGTTGCGTCCGTGACTGGCTGAGATGGGGAAAGGGTCACCATAGCCAAGCTGCAAAAAATCGTAGAGTTCCCACTCAAATTTCTCGCTGTCAGTTTTATTGGCCACCAGCATCACCTTATCCCGGTGGGGATAGAGGATGCGGGCTATTTCGCGGTCGATGTCGGTGCTTCCGGTTTGAGCGTCCACCATGAAGATGATCAGGTCGGATTCATCGATGGCGAGGATGGCCTGATGCCGGATCATCTTGTCCATCGCTTCGCCGCTGTCAAAAACGATACCTCCGGTATCCACCAGCTTGAAAACCTTGCCGTTCCATTCCACGTCCTCATATTTGCGGTCACGCGTGATACCGGCTTCCGGATCCACAATGGCCACCCGCTTACGGCATAAGCGGTTGAATAACGTGGATTTGCCCACGTTCGGGCGTCCCACTATGGAGACAACGTGTTTCCTCATTGTGCTTTTCTCATTTCAAGCTGATTTTTGGCGCAAGTCTTTTCTCAGCCGCTATTTTGTCAATGGCTTAGTGCCTCACGCGGGTGGATGGCGCGCCAGGGGATTCAGGTTTTGCCAAAGCGCCTGGATTCAGGAGCAGACCTCAGCCGCCAGGCCGCCTGCGGTGAGCTGGGAAAGGTAGAGGTCAGGGCAGGCGTTGATCTCCAGGATCACCGGCCCATTGACCGACACCGCCACGTCCCATCCTGCGAATTCCAGTTCGTGAAAGGCGTGGCATGCTCTTTCAACCAGGTCTTTCAGCTCCTGCCAATGCTCCACCGTCACGTCTTCAAAGCGGACTCCGCTGTTGGGATGCGCCTCATAACTCAGCGTGTCGTAAAAAGCTGTGCCCACCTTGCCCAATCTTCCGGTTTCCAGGTCCACATTCAAAGACAGGCCGCCCTTGTGCATATTGTCCACCATCTGGCCGTCCCTGCCGAAGCGGATGCTGGCGGCGATTATCTTTGCCTGGCCACGCCGGTAGCGGCTCAGCACCCTTATCGAGTTCACTGAATCGGGATAGACCCGGCTCAGGGACTCGCATTGCTCAACCCCAGGCTGCAGGATGAACGGGCGTTTTCCGCAGCGCTGCCTGATCTGCTTGGCGGAAAGTATCTCTTCACCGCCTTTGTAGTTGCCCCCGCCGTCGGAGTCATAGGCAAAGATATCCCTGCCAAGCCTGCCCATGCTGTATTTGAGGATCAATCTGCCTGATTCCTGGCTTTGGATCAGGGCGTCGGCGGCGCTGTCCGTCAGAGGCTGGCCATCCGCGCCGTAAAAGCGTCTGCCCCTGTATTTGAGGATAATGCCCGGATGCGGAAGGCCATAGCGGTCCATCAGATCGGCAAACAGGCTTTTATCCGTGCAGATGATGCTGTAATTGTGGGGAATATGGGCTCGCCGCGAAATCCTCCACCAAGTGGCGGGAGGCACGTAGCTCTTCATCTGATTCAGACTGAGCTTGTTGCCCTTCGCGAACATCCGGTGCTGGAAATACTGCTGGGGAAAGGTGCGCCAATGCAGGCTGAGGGCCAGGAATTCCCAGATCTGCCGCGCCAATGGTTTGCGTGGCTTCACCATCCTGTAGCTGTCAACGCACTCCCCCAATATGGAGTAGAACCCCTTGATCCTTTCAACGTAAGCTTTGATTATATACATGCTGTTCCCTGTCGCTTTTTCTTTGGCAAGCCGTGGTTGCTCATCTTTTCCACCGCTTGAGTTCAGTCAAGAAAAACCACATCACCCCAGTTTTTAATATTATCCACAAATTACACAA
>DFUX01000038.1 GCA_002379855.1 Cloacimonetes bacterium UBA4175
TTTATAAGGAATACCTAAGGATGTCTCCACCCGGGGTTAAGGATGCGAAGGAGGGCCGAATGGGAGAGCGGGCGGAAAACGGTGAAAGCGTCATTCCCAACCCAGCTTTAACCCCTCCCAGTTGTTGAGGATAACGTCCATGATGCTCTTGGGTTTGAAGCTGTGCCCCAGCGGATCCAGTTGCACGATGGAGAGGTCAAACTCACTGGCCAGGGCGCGCGCCGCTTTGTCGCTCATCTGGACTTCGGTGTAAACGGCCTTGAGCCGGTGGCTTTTGACCAGCGAGCCGATGCGCGCCAGCTCCCGGGGGGTGGGTTCCTTGCCAGGGGAGCTTTGCACGGTGCCCAGATCCTCGATGTCGTAATCCTTGAGCAGATAGTGGAAGCTGTCGTGCCAGGTGACCACCGGAGTGCGGGTGAAAGTGCTCCGCTCCTGCTGCATGCGCTGATGCAGGGCGGCGAGGTCGGAGATCAGGCGTCCCGTGTTTTCGCTGATGGTGTTTTTCAAGCGGGGAAAACGCGTCTGCAACTGATCGGAGAGGATCAGGGTGATGTGGGTCAGCAGCCGGGGCGAGAGCCAGATATGCGGATTGGTCTCATCGGCGGGAATGACGTGCTGCCGCCGGAGCTGATCCTCGATCTTCACATGCCTGTCGCCCAAGGCGTCAAAAGCCTGCCCCAGATTGGTTTCCAGGCCAAAGCCGTTGGATACGGCGAAGGACGCCCCGTTCAAGGCGCGCAGCCCGGCGGGCTTGGGGCTGAAGGTATGGGGCGAGCTGTTGGGCGGAATGAGGGTGACCACGTTCAGGCTGTCGCCAGTCAGTTGCCTCACCAGTAATTCATAGGGATAGATCGAGACCACCACGGTCTCCCGCTCGTTCCGGGGCGATCCGGAACAGGCCAGGAGAGCCAGCAGCGCCAGCGATCCCAACAGTAGCGGCAAGATTCTGCGCATGGGCTTACTCCAGTTCACGCAGCAGTTGGGTCAGCAAACGCACTCCCACCCCGGTGGCTCCGTTGGTGTTGATGCCGCTTTCCCTGTCCTTGTGCGCGGTTCCGGCGATATCGATGTGCAGCCAGGGTTTCTTGTCCACAAACTCGCGGATGAACAGGCCGGCAGTGATCGCTCCAGCCAGAGGCCCGCCGCTGTTTTTGAGGTCAGCGATGTCGCTTTTGATCAGATCCAGATATTCTTCATGGGAGGGCAGTTGCCAGATCAGTTCGCCGGTGAAGTCGGCCGCGTGTTTCGCCTTGTTCAGCAAGGCGTCGTTGTTGCTCATCACCATCGAAATCTGGTTGCCCAAAGCTCCCACGGCGGCTCCGGTGAGGGTGGCGATGTCGATGACCTTGGAAACGCGTTCCTTGCTGACCGCGTAATGGATGGCGTCCACCAGGGTCAGGCGGCCTTCGGCGTCGGTGTTGTTGACCTCGATGGTCTTGCCAGCCATGCTGCGGATCACGTCTCCGGCGTGGTAGGCGTGGCCGGAGACCATGTTTTCACAGGCGGCGATCACGCCAAAGACGTTTACCTTCAGCTTGAGGGTGGAAATGGCCACAAAAGTGCCCAGCACGGCCGCGGCTCCCGCCATGTCGGTTTTCATGTTCACCATACCCTGGGGGCTTTTGAGGCAGTATCCGCCGCTGTCGTAGGTGAGCCCTTTGCCGATCAGGCCGATGCTTTTGCTGCGGGAATCGGGATTGCCGTGGTAGGACATCAGGATCAGGCGCGGTTCGGCGGCGGAACCCCTGGCGACGGCAAGGAAGGCGTCCATCTTGATGCGTCTCAGCTTGTCCGGGCCAAAGACATCGATGGAAAAACCGTGTTTCAGAGCCAGCTTGCGGGCTGTCTCCGCCAGGGTATCGGGATTGACCACGTTGGCAGGTTCGTTCACCAGATCGCGTGCCAGATTGGTGGCGTCGGCAAAGATGCGGCCTTCGAGGATACCGCGGTTGATGTGGCGGGTGGTCTTGAGCTCCATCACCAGATGCACCGCTTCCAGGCCGCAGGTTTCGGCGTCCGCCTGGTATTTGTTGAATTTATACTCGGCCAGCAGGGCGGATTCCGCCAGAATGTGGCCAAACTGCACATCTCCCAGGGGATTGGCAAAGGCGGGGAAGAGATACACTTCCCTGCCGTTCAGCTTCATCACCGCGCGCAGGGCGTTGGCAAACAGGGTTCTCAGTTTCGCGCCGTTCAACTCCTTGGCGTTGCCCACTCCGCAGAGCACCACGTTGTTGCAGTGCTTGGGCAGCACGATGGGAAAGCTGCGGATTCTGTTGAACTCAAATTTGAATTCGTTTTGTTTAAGATAGAGCTGGATCGCCTGTCTGATATTCTCCGGCAGGTATTCGACACTGTCCAGGTCGCCTTTTTCGTCTATCATCACGATCACGCTTTCCATGTGTTCGGTAAGCTTGCGTAACAAGTCGATTTTCATCGTTTCTCCTCGTTTATATCTTAACTTATTTAAAAATCTTCACTTAAACTCAGGTAATAGGTGGGCTTTGAGGTTTTGGAAAGATCTGTCTGCCAGGCGATGTCGAAGCGCAAAACCACATAGCCCAGGTTGAGTCGCGGCCCGAAGCCATAGCCCAGTTTGAGGTCATCCAGCCTGCCGTCCTCCGTGGTGGCGTTGAAGTCTGAGAAATTGTCAAACACCGTGCCCAGATCGACAAAGAGGCTGCCGCGGATGTTGGGGATGTTGAGCGGGATCGGGAAGGCGAGGTTGATGTATTCAAAAAAGGGAAAGCGAAGTTCGGCGCTCAGCAGGGCCTTTTTGTAGCCGCTGAGGTTATCCCTGTAAGCCCGCACCCCATAGTAGCCGCTGAGGTTGAAGCGCTGGGGCTCCTTTCCCGTGCTCACTCCGGCAATAGCACGCAAAGCGATGGCGTAGCGCCGGCTGAACAGGGTGTAGCTGCGCAGATCGATGTAGTTGGTGAAGTATTCCACCCTTCCGTCGGCGAGGGTGGCACTCACGTTATACAGGCCCCGCCAGCCCACAAGCGGCCCGGTGGAGCCATAGAGGGCGTTGTCGTGCACCAGCGAAAGACCGGGGGTGTAAACAAGATCCTGGCTGAGGCTCACCTCGTCGCTCAGCTCGTAACCCTCCACATAGGGCGCCCAGGACAGGTATTGCCCGCGCTGATAGAGCATGTGGTCAAACTCCAGCCGGGTGAAGCGCGTGAAAGGATAGCGCAGCAGCATGTAGAGGCCGCTCTTGCGTTCCCGGTAGCGCAACAAATTGTTGGGGAGGTAATTCTCGTCCAGATAGTAGGCGTCGTCCACGAGGTTGTAGATTCCGACCCCGTAGTCCATCCTGTGCTTCAAATACATATAGGTGAGCAGCAGGTTCGATTCCTCCAGCTTGCCCGCCACGCCGACGTTCGCGCCGATGCCGTGGTTGCCCATGATGTCGCTGAGGCCAAGCTCCACATAGCCGATTGTTCCCACGGCGGAGGAGTAGGCCAGGCCACCCCAGATGCTGTCCAAAGAGAAGCGGGGCTTGTATCCGCCTATTGTGGGAGGATTGTCTTTGCTGGTGGGGCGGTCGTCATAGCTGTAATCCCGGGTGAGAAACAGGGAATCCTCGCGGGTAAGCTCAAAGGGGCGGTATTCCCCGCTGAGGGGGAAGCGTTCGTCATACTGGCGGGCGGGGTTGATCCTGGGCAAAGGAGCGGGTTTGCGCTTGCCAAAGTAGTCCAGTTGCCCCAAATCCACCCCTGCCATGAGGTCGGGAGAGGGGACGGAAAGCTGTTGCGCGGTGCTGTCGCTCCAGGCCAGGTTTTTCAGGGGATCGTGGGCAAAGTAGATGTTCCACGCCTTGTCGAAATAGTTGGAAACCAGCAAATAGCGGTTATCAGGGGAGATATCCGCCGCAAAGACCCCCGCCAGCACGTCGGTCACCTTCGCCTGGGCGGAGCTTTGCAGATCCAGGGCGTGGAGATTGTTGACCTTGTCCTCATAGGTGAGGTAGAGCAGCTTGCCGCCGCTGCCGTCAAACATGGGCCAGCTACAGTCCCTGATCCTGAAAGTCAACTGTTCAGGCTCTCCGCCGTCCAGATCCAGGCTGTAGATATTGGCGACCACATTGGCAAAGAAGCCCTTGCGCTGGGATTCCGGGTTGAGGCTGCGCTCCGAGGAAAAGACGATCGTCTGCCCATCGGGGGAAAACCTGGGCTGGGCGTCGTTGAAATAGTCATCCGTCAACTGCCTGGTCTGCCCGGTGTCCAGGTCATGGAGATAGATGTCGCAGCGCATTTCCCGCTGTCCGGCAAAGACCAGTCTCTTTCCATCGGGAGCCACATCCAGTTCATAGATCGCGTCAAACTCAGGCAGTTTGACCGTCTGCACGATCTTTCCCCTGTCCACGTCCAGGATGTGTATCTGGTCGCCCCAGGAGGTCTTGGCGGAAAAAGCCACCCGCCTGCCATCGGGAAACCAGCTCAGGTTGGAGCGGAAGTAATAGAATTCCTCGGCTTTGCCGGTGGCCTCCCCGGTGAATATCTTCTTTGCCCTGTCCATTTCATGGATGCCAGCCATCCACACGCTGTATCTCGCCCCGGCGGTGGAAAAATAGACGTAGCGGTCTCCCTTGGGGGAAAAGCGGGGCATGAAGTTGAAATAGGAGCCATCCTTGTCGGAGCGGGTGCGCTGCTCCATCGCTTCCTGGGGCACTCCATGGTCGTTGACGCGGGGATAGAAGTCCCGTTTCAACTGAAAGCGCCAGCGGGATTCCAGGCTCTCGAAATCGATGCCAAAGACTTTCTTGGTTGCCGCGTCCATATTGTGTGAGGAGTGGATGGTGAAATAGTATTCCGACACCTTTTCCCGGCCATAGGTTTTGGCGATATAGGCCAGGAAGCTCTCCCCCAGCCGGTAGGCAAAATAGCCGTCCGAACTGCCCAGTGGCACCAGGTAGTCGTTGACCACCATATCCAGGATGAACATGTTGTTATAGTCGTTTTCGCCGCCAATGGAGAGGAATTCCGGCAGTCCTTCCGAAAACCAGAAGGGAAAGGACACAGGCCGGAGGGACAGATAGGAGTTGATCATGCCTTTGTCCAAAGCGTTGGCGTAGGCATGGGTGAGCTCGTGGGCAATCAGGTCTTCCAGGTTGCGGTAACTGCCGTCGAAGGGGATCACCACCCGGTTGCGCAGGCTCTCGGTGAATCCTCCCACGCCTTCCGTGAGGAGGGGATAGATGATATTGGTGCTCTGAAACTGGCTCTTGCTGCGGTAAAAGATGATCGGGATGCGGGACGAGATGGGATATTTGAGGTCAGCCCGCAGGTTGTAGTAGGTCTCTTCCGCGAGCAGCGCCGCCAGGCGGCCGAAGTCGTTCTCGCCCCGGGGAAAGTAAACATCAAAGTGCATGGTCTGGAGGGTTGACCACGCCTCGGGTGTGGTGTTGACCTTGTTCTGGCCAAAGTTGTAAGCGTGGCACAAAGCGGAAATCAGCAGGAAAAGCAGGGCGAGTCTTAGTTTCATCGGCATCCTTAAAAGAGACTGAATTTCACATATTTCTTGGGATGGGCGCGGATATCCAGCACCAGCGAATCGAGATTGGCCACCGAGCGCAACAGCTTGTGATACAGGGCTTCATCGTTCAGCAGCAGTCCCGCGCTGCCCTGTCCGCTATTCAGCGCCTTGACGGTTTGGGAAAGGTTGGCGGAAAGCGTTTTGAGGCTATCCAGGGTGCCGCTCACGTTTTCCAGGGCCTGGGGAGAGCGTTGCAGCACCGTGTTGATCTGCTCCTCGTTGGCTTGGGCGACACGGGTTATCTGCTCCGAGAGGGAATCTATCTTTTGCAGGGTGGCTGCCAGCCGCGCTTTGGCATCCTGGGAAAGCTCTTCCACTGACCTGGCCGCGCTGCCCGCATCGTCCAGCAGAGAGGAGGACTTCGCAATCAATCCATTCTCCCGCCTCAGCTCCGATAGCACCGCGTTGAACTCTCCCAGAGTGGCGTTCGCCTTGCCCAGCAGGGCCATCACTCCGGTGGGGTCTTCGCCGCGTTGGGTTTTGCCCAGATCGAGCAGCCCCGGCCCCTCTCCCTGGGCGATGTTGAGCACCGTTCCGCCCATCAGGCTGCTGTCCGAGATGTAAAAGACCGCGCCCTCTTTGAGGCCGAGCCCCCGGTTGACGCGCGCCGTCACCAGGATGTCGTCCCCGCGGGCCGCGATGCTCTTGATGCGCCCCACTTCCATGCCCCGGAACATGGCCTTGTCGCCCACTTCCAGCCCCATGACGTCGGTGAAGCCCACCTGCAGGTCCTGCTGCGAACGGATCGAGATGCGCTTGCTCAGCCACAGATAGCCGAACACAGCTATTAACAGCATGATAACCGTGAACAGCCCAACCTTGAGCTGGGTCTGATAGAGCTTGGGATAAAACTTTGCCATCGCGCGTCCTCAGGTCTTTAGCTGTTTCTTCTCCGCGGCGGGAAAGAGGATGTTGTTCAGGATCAGCCTGTAGCCGGGAGAATTCTTATGGAGTTCCAGGATGGTTTCCGGGTCGCCAACCTTGTGCTGGTAATCCTCGGGATCGTGGCCTCCGTAAAAGGTGAAAGTGCCCTTTCCGATGTTGCCGTGGATATACTTGACCTCGTTCTGCCCCGGCACTTCCGCCAGGATGATCACGCTCTTTTTCACCTTGTCCTTAAAGAACGAGGTCGTCTGCCCCAAAAAGCCGTTGATCACATTCGTATGGCACTGGGTGAGCATGGTGGGCACGGGGTCGTATTTGGCGGAAAAGTCGAAGAGCTGAAAATAGTCCGCCTCCGCTCCTCTCAGGCGGGAGTAGTCGCTGGCGTCGATGTCGGAAAATTCGTATTCGTAGGGATTGGTCTTGAGGGTGAAGTTTTCGAAAGCGAAGCAGCGCTCATAGTTGAGCTTGCTTTTATATTGGGGATCGATGCCGTCGCCGTCGATGAGGGCGTCCACGATATCCACCCCCCGCGCCGCCAGGGCGATGTCGAAGGTGTCCGTGCCGGCGCACATGGCAAAGAGGAAGCCGCCATTCATCACAAACTCCTCTATCTTCTGCGCCACGGCATGCTTGAGCTGCCACACCTTGGCGTAGCCGTGTTTGGCGGCCATCGCCTCGTTGGTGCGCACATCGTTCTGATACCAGGGCATGTGCCGGTAGGAACCGTAAAACTTGCCATACTGCCCGGTGAAATCCTCGTGGTGCAGATGCAGCCAGTCATAATCGCCCAGTTTGCCTTCCAGCACCTCGTCATCCCACACGCGGTCGTAATCCACCTGGGCGTATTCCAGGGCGAGGGTCACGGCGTCATCCCAGGGCAGGGAGTTGGGCGGGATATAGATGCCGATCTTGGGCTCTTTCTCCAGCACCACGGCTTCCATATTGGTGTCCTGGATCTCCAGCATGATGGCTGCCACCTGGGAGGACGACACCTGCTCGAAGCGCACCCCCCGGATGTTGCACAGCGCGGAAATCTCCGGCGCGTCCGGGATCAGGAAGCTGCCGCCCCGGTAGTTGAGCAGCCATTTTATCACATGCTGCTCTTTGAGCGCTTCAAAAGCGATTCCATAGGCCTTGAGGTGGTTGCTCTGAGTCAGATCCATGGGGATCAGAATCTCAGCCCGCAACCCGGCGCTCAGCAGCAAGGCCAGCAGCAGCGTCAGGAGCGTGATTCGGGGCAGTCGGTGCTTATGTATCGTGGTCGGCATTCCTTTGAGTTTTTTCATTCCGTCAAATTTACTTTGGGGGTAACCAAAAGCCTGAAAACTATGTATATATGTCAAGGATTTTCTTTTCCGATGGAGGGAATTTCCGGCTGTCAACGCCATCCCAAAATCGCAAGTTTCTCTCGCTTGGGCAAATGGGAATCCCGCTTTCCGAGGCAGGTCTTTTTGCCTGCACCCGCGCTTGTCCGGCCGCCGCCCGGGATTTTGTCCTTGACATAAAAATGCGCCATTTTAAGTCTGGCAGCGTCATCGAGCGAGTAAATCTAAACCTTTGGCAGGATTGCTCGCCGTCAGGGTATATCCGGAAACAGATATGCCTTCCAGTGTGAAAAGGTGACACGCAAGCAAACTTTCATTTTTCCTGCGACTGGCGCAGTGTGTCTCCCTTTCCAAGCTGAAAATACTAAAAATAAATAAAGGAGTTGAAGATGTTTTTCACTGTTGCTACACCTGAAAATGAACCGATCAAATCTTACGCACCCGGAACCAAAGAAAGAGACGCCTTGAAAGCGAAGCTGAATGAACTCGGCAGCCAGTTCATCGAAATTCCCGCGATTATCGACGGCAAGGAAGTGTTCAGCGGCAACACCGCCGACTGCATCGAACCCCACAACCACAAGCACGCCATCGGCAAATACCACAAATGCGGCGAAAAGGAGATCAACCTCGCCATCCAGGCGGCTGTGAAGGCAAGCAGGGATTGGGAGCAGATGTCTTTCTACCATCGCTCGGCCATCTTCCTGAGAGCCGCCGAACTGCTTTCCACCAAATACCGATATCTGTTGAACGCCGCCACCATGCTGGGGCAAAGCAAAAACGCCTTCCAGGCCGAAATCGACTCCGCCTGCGAACTGATTGACTTCTGGCGTTTCAACCCCTATTACGCGCAAAAGATTTACGAACAGCAGCCCCTCATCTCCCCCAAGGGAGAATGGAACTTCTCGGAATACCGCGCTTTGGAAGGCTTTGTATTTGCCATCACGCCCTTCAATTTCACCTCCATCGCCGGCAACCTTCCCACAGCCCCGGCGCTGATGGGCAACACGGTGGTCTGGAAACCTTCCGGAACCGCGGTTTACAGCGGCTACTTCATCATGAAGATATTGATGGAAGCAGGCTTGCCCGCTGGCGTCATCAACTTTGTCCCCGGCTCGGGAGCGCAGATGGGAGACCTGATCACCGATTCCCCCTACCTCGCCGGCATCCATTTCACGGGAAGCACCCAGGTGTTCAACCATATCTGGAAGCGCACCGCCAACAACATCCACCTCTACAAATCCTATCCCAGAATCGTGGGCGAGACCGGAGGCAAGGACTTCATCTTCGCGCACGCTTCCGCGGACATCAAGACCCTGGCGGTGGCATCCCTGCGTGGAGCTTTCGAGTTCCAGGGGCAGAAGTGCAGCGCCGCGTCCCGCCTCTACATCCCCGACAGCCTCTACGGCAAATGGTTCGAGGAAATCAGCGCCATGCTCGCGACGGTCAAAATGGGCGAAGTCCAGGACTTCTCGAATTTCGTCAACGCCGTGATCGACAAAAGCAGCTTCACAAAGATAAAGGAATACATCGACAAAGCCCGCAACGCGTCTGACGCCGAGATCGTTTGGGGCGGAAAGTGCGATGACAGCAAGGGCTACTTCATCGAGCCTACCATCATCAAGACCACCAATCCCAAGTTTGTCACCATGCAGGAAGAGATCTTCGGGCCGGTGCTGACGGTCTATGCCTACCCCGAAAAGGAGTTCACCGAGACCCTCGACCTCTGCGACAAAACCTCTCCCTATGGTCTCACCGGCTCCATTTTCGCGCAGGACAGAACCGCAATCTCCGTCGCCTCCGAACTGCTGAAGCATAGCGCGGGCAACTTCTACATCAACGACAAACCCACCGGCGCCGTGGTCGGCCAGCAACCTTTTGGCGGAGCCAGGTCTTCCGGCACCAACGACAAGGCGGGATCGGCCATCAACCTCTACCGCTGGGTTTCGGCAAGGTCGATCAAAGAAACCTTCGTTCCTGCCGACGACTACCGCTATCCCTTTATGGGCTAAACATAAACCACATAACCGGAGACGGGATGATTCATTCGTCCCGTCTCTTTGTTTTGGCATTATTCAGGCTTCCCATGTCGCCGCAGCCTGATAGCGGTGTGAAAATATACTGTTTTCCTAATGCCTTCTGCCCCATGCAGTTAGAAACAGGCAGCCAGACCCTTGCCAATTAATGCGCCCGCCTGAAACAACTGCCGCTCCCATTTGACGGGGTGGGCTAAGTCTATATTTTCCGTAGGTCAACCTTATAATTTATAAGGATGACCTAAGGATGGTGGCAGCAAATGCAGGAGCAGCAAGGGAGGGCGCTATGAAGGATTATGCGGATTATTGCCGTTGTTTTTGGTGAATGTTATACTATATTGTTTGCGTTCTTTTCTATGATGGTAAAAATGATTATAGAACGCGGATAACAGGATCGACAGGATCAACAGGATTTTTGAAGGTGGAAAGGTGGTTCACGCAGATTGGCGCAGATATTTGAATGTGGAATGGTGAAAAGAAAGCCACGAAACAAGCGTCACCAAACTACATACTGTGTCATCCCGGGAAGTCGGGGCCCCCTCTGGGGTGGCTTACCCGGGATCCAGTCTTTTGAAGCCACCGTAAAGTGGTATAAAGGCGGTTCGGCGACCGCCTGTACTGTTGCGGCGCTTGCCATAGCGCCGTTTGGGATAGCCGTCCAGCCCCGAAACAGCGTCACCAAACTACATACCGTGTCATCCCGGGCAAGCGCACGCTTGACCCGGGATCCAGTCTTTTGAGGCCACATCACAGCACACAGCCCCGAAACAAAACACACCAGACTAAAATCCGCGTTTATCTGCGTGAACCACTTAACCCGTGATCCAATGCCCAGGGGTGGCAAAGTCCGTTTGCCACAGAGACCGGAGGTCCCTTCCAAACAGGCAACTCCGCTGCCTCTGCCGAACAGACTTCGGCAGCCCTTATCCACGTGAACCGATGAGCGCAATTTATCTGAAA
>DFUX01000037.1 GCA_002379855.1 Cloacimonetes bacterium UBA4175
AACAGACTTCGGCAGCCCTTTACTTGACAATCGCATAAAATATCCAATACATTCCTCAATATCCTTCATACCGCTCTCCCTTGCTGCTACTGGCTTTAGCGCCATCATCCTTAGGTCATCCCTCACCAGGTTAAGGATGACTGCCGGAAGACCCCCGGCAAGCCAGGTTTTGCAAATGAGACCCATCCCCCTCTATAATATATAGGTGCTACGATTAGGATGTGGAAAGGAAATAGAACGCGGATAACAGGATCGACAGGATCAGCAGGATTTATGAAAGGTGGAAAGGTGTCCGCCTTTTTGAAGCTTACGCGGACTTTTCCAAAAGACTGGATCCTGGCTCAAACCACCCCAGAGGGGCCCGTCTGCCCGGGATGACGCAGTATGCAGCCTGGTGGGACTTGTTTCGGGACTTGCTGCTTGTTTCCAAAAGACTGGATCCCGGCTCAAGCCACCCCACCAAACCGCTACGCGCTTTGGCGAGGACCCCGACAGGCCGGGATGACGCAGGCTCCGCACCATTTCCCTCAAACATAGGAAACCCCCGGTCACTCAGGCCGGGGGTTTTCCTATGAAGAAAGGATCAGAAACTATCCGCTTGCCTACTTGATGAAGGTTCCTTTGTCCAGCTCCATAAAGGCTTTTTGGATTTCCTCGCGGGTGTTCATCACGATGGAACCTTTCCAGACAATGGCCTCGCGCAAGGGGCGTCCGCAGAGGAAGAGCATTCGGAAGCCATCGCTGCCTGCCTGCGCCTCGATTTCCGGGCCGTCATCGAAAAGCACCGTTTGGCGATTTCCCACCCGGTGCCCGCCGATCTGCGCCTCGCCTTCGTAAGCGTAGATAAAGCAAGTGTGGCCGATGGCGGTGGGCAGGGTCGCCGTCGCGCCCGCGGGGATGAAGACGTCCCAATACTGTGGGTCGATCATGATATCCTGAGCCGGCCCCGTCACGCCATCCAGGCTGCCGCAAATGATTCTGGCCTCAAATCCGCCGGATGATTTCACCAGAGGGATTTGCTCCGCCTTGATGTCGCGGTAGCGGGGATTCATCATCTTCTGTCTGGCGGGCAGATTGGCCCACAACTGAAAGCCATACATCCTGCCGATGGGGTTGGGTTTGGGCATTTCCTGGTGAATGATGCCTTTGCCGGCCGTCATCCATTGCACATCGCCTTTGGAAATCACTCCCTGGTTGCCGAGGCTGTCGGCGTGTTCCACATTGCCTTCCAGCATATAGGTGATGGTTTCGATGCCCCGGTGGGGATGCCAGGGGAAACCCGCAATGTAGTCGCGGGTGTTGTCATTGCGAAAATCGTCCAACATCAGAAAGGGATCAAAAACACGTTCGTCGCCAAAGCCAAAGGCGCGGTGGAGGCGGACTCCGGCTCCTTCGAGGGTGGGCTTGGCGTTTTTAATCAATCTCACTCTGCGCATACATCACTCCTTTGGGTTTGTACCGCGGCCGTTCCTTTGCGCGGGACGCGATCCTGTGTAAACAATCTACTCCAAAGAGAGGGTGGCGGCAAACGCAATTCTTGTTTTCTGTATCACAACTGGTTATCTTTCAGGCAATTCATAAGAGACGGGATCCTGGGTTACGCCACTTCAAATGGGGCCCCTGCTGTCCGGAATGACGCAGTTTTAAGCACAAAAAAATCCCGGAGCGTGAACTCCGGGATTTGAGAACTTAGATTGGGTTTATTTGATGATGACCATCTTTTTGGATTGGTTGCAAGAGGGGGTGTTGAGTCTGTAAAAATAGACTCCGCTGCCGCAAACGGCGCCCTTGCTGTCTTTGCCGTCCCAGCCAAGGCTGTGAATACCTTCTTTCACTGTGAAGGTACGCACCAGTTGGCCGCAGATGTTGTAGATGCTGACGGTTCCGGATTCGCCGGCTTTGACGTCCACATCGATGGTCGCGCTGCCACCCAGCTTAAAGGGGTTGGGGTAGGCGTTTTTCAGCATAGTGGCCGTCGGCAGCGCCGGAGGCACGGTTCCTTCCACGGTCACACTCACGGGGCCGTAGAAATCGCTGCTCTGGTAATCGACAGCTTCCAACCAGTAGTAGTAGGTTTCGCCGATCTCAACTTCGCTGTCGGTCACACTGTAGGGGTGAGCTGTGCTGGTGTTGGTGGCCGGGATCAGGATCGGGGTGATGAGGTTGGAACCATCCTGCAGGTCTGAAGTGTTGCGGTAAACGCGGTAGCCGTTCATGTGGTGTTCAGACTGGGTTACCCAAGTCAGTTTAACGTCGTTGACCGCGGTCACGGTGGCGGTGAAGCTGCTCAATACCACGGGGGTAGGATTCTGGTCCTGAGTAATTATCAGTTCATAGTTATCCTGAGGACTGAATTGCCAGCTATCCCATCCATCTTCAGGAGCACCGAAGGTGTAAATAAACGGCCCTTCACCTTCAGGGAGAGGACAGGTAAATACGCCATTGTCATCAGTATAGCCAAGGAGCTCACCATTCAAGTAAACCGGCACACCAGGGGTGGGAGGATCAAGAATGAAGGTGATTTGTGGGGCTGGAGCATCCTCTTTATAGAGGGTGAAGGCTATGTCGTTCGCTATTGGGTCGCGGTAGTTGCCGGAAGAAACCATCATCAGCTTCTTTTGGATTTCTTTATCGAGACGGCTCTTCGCGTAAACGTGCTGGATGGAGAACTGGTCAAGGCCTGTACCGGGAGCAAAGAGGAACAGATTGGAGGCTCCGCTGTCAACGTCGATCTGGGCTGAGAACCAGCCATTTTCCAGTACCACCTCTTCGGGAAGGACAGCTTCGAACTTGTAAACCTCCCATGTATCCCATGCGTCCATATAATAGGAGGTGGTGCAATTCACGTTGAATTCATAATCCGGGGTTCCCCAGGTAGGCTCATACAGGATCTCCTCTGGGATGAATCCGATTCCCTGAGGATTGGGGCCATCGGTGGCGATGACAACACTGTCCGGATCGAGAATCTCATACCAGTTTTCACCAGGCCAAGCGCCGGTCTTGAAAACGGTGCAGACCTCGTCGCCGGTATTGGCGGTAAAAGTGTAAGCTTCAGGACCAGCGCCGGTGGCAAGGGTGATGTCCTCCAGAACGATGGTTCCATTCACATACACACTCAGCAGGCTGGTGTCCCAGCCATCACCATAGCTGTCGTAAAGGTTCACGGTATAGGTGCCGGTTGCAGGAGCGATCAGGGGTTGGGGCGGCTGGGGAACATCAATACCGGTGGGTGGGTTCGTGCCTTCGCCGTCCGTGGCGATTACAACATTGTTCGGATCGAGAATCTCATACCTGTTTTCACCAGCCCAGCTGCCGGCTGTGAAGATAGTGGAGATAATGTCGCCGGCATTGGCGCTGAAAGTGTAAGCTTCAGGACCATAGCCGGTGGCAAGGGTGATGTCGTCCAAAACGACGACTCCGTTCACCAGGACATCCAATTGACTGCCGTTCCAGCCATCACCATAGCTGTCGTAAAGTTTCACGGTGTAGGTGCCGGTTTCAGGAGCGGTAAGGGGTTCGGGCGGAACAGTCCAGTCAGTAACCTGTTGATAGAACCGGATGATGAAGGGCTCTTGCGCGTTGGGGGTGCCGGGAAACCAGTCTCCGGAAAAGGCTCCGCAAGCGCCATAAAACTCGACTTTCTTGATGGGATCGGTAACGTTAACGAAGTTGTCGGCGATCTCATAGTTGATATTATCGGCAGTGTCCAGGGCACTGGTGTACAAGTTTCCAACATCGCTGAAACAGGGTTGGGTGTAAACTTCCGTGTATTGAGCCGATATGCTGAAAGCAAATGCCGCCAATATCACGGTGAAAAAAAGAAATTTCTTCATTGTGAGTTCTCCTTAAATAGTCACCGGGACTCATCCTAAGCCCCTGGCAATCTGTTTGTTAAAAAACAAATGACTTGGATTAGCCAAGTCTTCCTAAACACAATCTATAGTTTTCGGCCTTGCTTGAAAAACAATTCAAACAAGGCCTACATGTATTTCAAATTGTCGCCAAAACAACATCTATAAACGCCCTGCTACACCACAAATAATGAGGTTAATGAATATGTCAAGAGTTAAAAGCATTTTTCTGGAATCAGCCGAGGCTGAAAAAAGTAGATGCGTACTGGGATTGGCAAAGCCGGAAAGCCTGCAATGCTGTTCCTGCCTCGCCGTTTCCGCCCAGGGCAGATTCACATCCAGGCATAAAAAACCGGCGGAGTGTTGCTCCGCCGGATTATGGATTGCCGAGGATTTTAGCTCTCGGTTAGTTTTTTGTATTGCAGATATCTGTCCTTGAAGAACTCCTCTGCTTCGTTCTGGAAGCGTTCGGAGCGTTCCGGGAAGATCCTGCGCAGCCCAGCGTAGCGGTTTTCGTCCTTGAAGAAATCTTTCACGCTGAGAGTGGGTTCCTTGCTGTCCAGGCTAAGCGGATGCTTGCCCTGTCCGGCATTGAGGGGATTGTAGCGGTAGAGCAGCCAGTAGCCGGCATCCACGGCGGTCTTTTGCCGTTTCTGGCTCATGGACATATCGATGCCGTGGTTGATGCAGGGAGCATAGGCGATGACGATGGAGGGTCCGGGATAGGCTTCCGCTTCCATGATCGCGTTCAGGGCCTGGGCTTTGTTCGCTCCCATGGCGATGGCGGCCACATACACGTAGCCGTAGTTCATCATCATCATGCCGAGGTCTTTCTTGTTGGTTTCCTTGCCGGCTTCGGCGAAGCGGGCGATGGAACCCAGGGGAGTGGCTTTGGAGGCCTGTCCGCCTGTGTTGGAATACACTTCGGTATCCAGCACCAGGACATTCACATTCTGGTTGGAGGCCATCACATGATCCAGCCCGCCATACCCGATGTCATAGGCCCAGCCGTCTCCGCCGATGGCCCAGATCGATTTTTCCACAAGGTAATCCTGCAGTTCGGCAACCTTTTGAAGGATGGGTTTGCAGCCTTCGCAAGCGTTCTGGATAGCGGCAGGCAGCAGGGCTTTCACCTTTGCGGCGTTGTCTTTGGCGGCCTGATCGACGGCAGTCCAGTGTTCCAGGGCATAGCCGAGGGCTTCCTTCAGGGCGGGATCGATGGATTTATCCCGCAGTTGCTCGATGGCGGCTTTGAGCAGTTTGCGGTGGGAATTGACCGCCAGGCGCATGCCGAAGCCGTATTCGGCGTTGTCTTCAAAGAGGCTGTTAGCCCAGGCGGGGCCTTTGCCGTCTTTGTTTTTGGCATAGGGGATGGTGGGGAAGGTGCCGCCCCAGATCGAGGAGCAGCCTGTGGCGTTGGCGATGATCATGCGGTCGCCGAAAAGCTGGGTGAGCAGCTTGATATAGGGGGTTTCGCCGCAACCCGCGCAGGCTCCGGAGAACTCCAAAAGCGGCTGCTTGAACTGCGAGCCCTTCACGTTGCTTTCCTTGAAATTGCCCATCACATCGGAAGGCAACTCTTCAAAGAACTGATAGTTATCCTGTTCGCCATTGGCGCGTTCGTCCTCGATGGGGTGCATCACCAGGGCGGCCTTGGGGCATTCGTTGACGCAAACGCGGCAGCTCTGGCAGTCGTCGATATATACTTGGACTTTGTATTGGTATCCTTCGGCGCCGGTTGCCTTGAGGGTTTTGAAGGTTTTGGGAGCGTCGGCGAGGTCAGCTTCGGCGATCAGCTTGGCGCGGATCGCGGCATGGGGGCACACGAAGGAGCACTGGTTGCACTGGATGCAGTTTTCGGGAATCCAACGGGGCACAGAGGGAGCCACGCTGCGCTTTTCCAGTTTGGCGGTGCCGCTGGGGGCATAGCCATCCAGAGGCATCTGGGAAACCTTGATCTTGTCGCCCTGTTCGCGCATGATGGGTTCGATCACGTCTGTGATATAGGCATCGGAGCCATCCGGAACCAGCTTGAGGCGAGGCGCGCACTCCGCGGGCACGGTGGCCGGGATTTCCACTTCCACCAAGGCTTCGTTGACCTTGTCCACGGCGTCCAGATTCATTTTGACCACTTTATCGCCTTTGCGGCCGTAGGTCTTTTTGATGGATTCCTTGATCAGCGCGATGGCTTCCTTGCGTTCCAGGATGCCGGAGATGAGGAAGAAAGCGGTTTGCATCACGGTGTTCACCCTGCCGCCCAGGCCGACTTCCTCGGCGATCTTGAGGCCATCGACATTGTAGAACTTGATCTTGCGGTCGATGATGATCTGCTGCATATCGCGGGTGAGGTTGCTGAAGGCTTCCTCGCGTGTCCAAGAGGAGTTGAGCAGGAAGACGCCGTTTTCCTTGATGCCTTCCAGGAGGTCGAAACGGCCGATGAAGGCTGGATTGTGGCAGGCCACAAAGTCTTCCTTGGTCACAAAATACTGGCTCTTGATGGGGCTTTTGCCAAAGCGGAGGTGGCTTCTGGTGATGCCGCCGCTTTTCTTGGAATCGTATTGGAAATAGCCCTGCACATAGAGGTCGGTGTTGTCGCCGATGATCTTGATGCTGTTCTTGTTGGCGCCCACGGTGCCATCGGAGCCGAGGCCCCAGAACTTGCAGTTGATGGTTCCTTCCGGGCTGGGGTCGATATATTCGTCCAAGGGCAGGCTAAGTTTGGTGACATCGTCGTCGATGCCCACGGTGAAGCCATGGAAGCCCTTGGCCATGAGATGCTTGTAAACAGCCAGGACCATGGTGGGGGTGAAGTCCTTGCTGGAGAGGCCATAGCGTCCGCCGATGGTGAATATGCCGGGGCGGTCCTTGAGGGCGGAGACGATATCCAGGTAGAGGGGTTCGCCGATCGCGCCCGGTTCCTTGGTGCGGTCGAGCACAGCCACGTTTTTCACGCTGGCAGGCAGGGCGGTAAGGAAACGCGTCACGTTGAAGGGGCGGTAGAGGCGGACTTTGACCAGTCCCAGCTTCATACCGCGCCTGGCGTTAAGGTAGGTGATTGTTTCTTCGATGGTCTCGCAAGCGCTGCCCATGGCCACGATCACGTGTTCGGCCTCGGGGTGTCCCACATAGTCGAACAGCTTGTAGCTGCGGCCGACGGTGGCGCCGACCTTTTCCATCATCTCTTCTACGATGCCCGGGGCTTCCAGGTAGTGCTTGTTGCTGGTCTCGCGTCCCTGGAAATAGACATCCGGATTCTGCTGCCCCACCTTGACGCGGGGGTTTTCCGGATTGAGGGCGCGCTGGCGGAAAGCCTCCACCAGGGCGGGATCGTTGAGGCTGGCCATGGTCTCATAGTCAATCACTTCAACCTTTTGCAGCTCGTGGGAGGTGCGGAAACCGTCAAAGAAGAGCACGAAAGGAATGGAGGTTTTCATCGTGGCAAGCTGGGCCACCAGGCCGAGGTCCATGACTTCCTGCACGCTGTTGGCGGCGAGCAGCGCCCAACCGGTGTTGCGGGCGCTCATCACGTCGGAATGGTCGCCAAAAATAGAGAGGGACTGCGCTGCGAGGGAACGGGCTGTCACGTAAAAGACCGTGGGCAGCATTTCGCCGGCGATCTTGTGCATATTCGGCAGCATCAGCATCAGGCCTTGTGAGGCTGTGAAAGTGGTGGTGACCGCTCCGGCGGAAAGAGCTCCGTGGACGGCGCCGGCGGCACCTGCTTCGGATTGCATTTCGATCACGTCCACTGTGGTGCCGTTGATGTTTTTGCGCCCTTCCGAGGCCCAGGCGTCGGCGAGTTCACCCATCGTGGATGATGGGGTGATGGGGAAGATGGCCGCCACTTCCGCGAAGGCATATGCGACGTGTGCCGCCGCTGTGTTGCCATCCATGGTGGCTTTGATTTGCTTTGCCATGTGATAACTCCTTGTATGATTTAATAATAATTGTCAGCTTAGTACTATCCACTGATTTCAGGGGCGGGATTATGTCAATCAAATTCAGAGCAGTCTTCACAGCACGCGAAAGATGACGGCAAAATGGCGAAATCAGCCACTCTTTGCCCTCGTTCGCCTGGAACTTGCCAAATAATGCGCCCGCCTGAAATAAATGCCGCCCTCATTTGCCAAGGTGAGCTAAGTCTATATTTTCCGTGGGTCATCCTTAACCCGGTGAGGGATGACCTAAGGATGATGGCACCAAATGCAGGAGCAGCAAGGGCGGGAGCTATGAAGCAATATACGGAATGTTATGGGGATTATTCTGAACGGGAAAACATCGGAGTCGCTTGTTTATCCTTTGTCAGTCGAGGATCTGATGCCTTTATCGGCTTGGTTCTTTTTTGGGAATCAACTGGGAGAGGTTGCTTGCCGCGAGACTGACAACAATGATCGCCACACTGATTAGCTGGCCGACGCTTAAGAACTCATTCAGAATAAGATAGGCCAGCAAAGATGCCAACGCTGGTTTTAGGAAAAAGTAAAACGAAGCACGGGACGCGCTGATGTGCTTCATTCCTTCAAAGTAGAGCAAATAGGCAATACCGGTGATCACCACACCAAGCCATGCCATAAACAGGAGATTTGAGCTGTTAGGCTCGAAGAGGACGGGTTTTCCTATCAACAGGTTGATGCAGGTGAGCACGATCCCGCCAATTATAAAGGAAAGCGAGTTTGTGATGAGGTTTCCATATCTGACTACGGCGCTTTTGGTCAGTACCGAGTATAAACCAAAAGTAACGGAGGCGATAACAGCCAGCAGAATGCTCAGAGGGAGATTACGATACTCTGTGCTACCAAAGTTTTGTTCGGTGAGGATGATCATAATGAGGCCAAAAATCCCCAGCAGTAAAAAGACAAACTGCAGCAGATTCAATTCTTCTTTCAAGATCAATCTGGCAAACAGGGTGACAAACAGGGGATTCATGGCGACGATAACAGCCGAGAGAGAGGCCTTGCCATAGAATATCGACAATTGCAAAAGCAGCATACTGGCACAGACGTTGATTATTCCCAGCGCGCCGATGTGCAGTATGCTGCCAATGCCTAATTCTGGTTTATTTATCAGGAGTTGCCTGATCGCGAATGGCAACATTGCCAGGCCGCCGATCACAAACCGCCAGGCAGTGAGCGTGTAGGGGTCTATCCCCGCTCCCACCAGCTTTCCTGTGATCTCCAGGCTGGACCATATTACAATCGCGATCAGGCAGAATAAGTGACTTCTGAGTTTCAAGTTACTTCATCAGGACCATTTTTTTAGTGCTGGTATAGGAACCTGATTTGAGCCTGAATAAATATACTCCATTTGCAACTGAGCGGCCATTGTTGTCAGTTCCGTTCCAGGTTACGCTGTTCATACCCTTGGCAGGATTGTCCAGAGTGAAGCTTTTCACAAGCTGGCCTTTCTGGTTGTAAATAGTGACCTGCGCCGGGGTTGATTTCTCCAGGGTGAATCTGATCGTCGTGCTGGGATTGAACGGATTGGGGTAGTTTCCAAGCAGTTGGTTCTTCAGAGGGGCGTTGAGTTCGTCGTCAACACTCACAAAACCCAGATCAGATTGCATCCTGGCAAAGACCTGCGGGGTTTGGTTATATTGACTGACGATAGCCGCAATGGTCATGTTTCCGGATGGAATGGGTTGGCCGATGTAATCCGCTTCGTATATGACAGTGCGGAATACAATGGTTCCAGCATTGTCTTCCAGGGTGTAATTTGTGCCGCTGGCAAAGTTACCTGTTTCCACAAAGTGTGCGTTTTCAAAGCGGACCAAACGTGCCTGGTACTGCTCTACGTTGGCATTAACCATGGCTGTGGTTACTTCAGGAATGTTCAGGGGGTTGCCAGTTGAGCTGGCGGGGCCTGGATTCACGGTGGGAACAAGTTCCAGCATGTTGTTGTAGCGGACGATCGTACCGGTAAGCCCTTGTATTCCATCTCTGATGTTGTAGTTGCTGGTAATGATCCCGGATGGGTCATCGATCATAATGCCGGCGTCTGCATCCTGCAGCCATTTCTGGTTGCGGAAGTTTTGTTTTGCGGTCAGGACGACTTCGCCGCTTACTCTGTAAACAATTCCGTCTCCAGGTGTTTGCTGGCGTAGTTGAGTCAAGTTTTGCACCTCAACCGCGAAGGAGTAAGTGGCAGTCGCTATATAGCTGGGATCCATGCCCGCCGCGTAAGCTCTGGCCTTGATCGTGGTATTTGAGTTCACCTGAATGGGAGCTGAATAGACTGTAGAGCTTTCGGTGGGGTCGTTTCCATTGGTTGTATAGCGGATAGTGGCACCGGGTGTGGTTGTGGATATCGTTACAGAAATAGGTTGGCTGTAGGCTCCGGCGGGGGGATTGAAGGTGGGTGTGGCCACTTGGTCGCCGCCTCCGGGTTCATAGGTATGAGTTCCCAGATCGGCTGTGTAATCCATATCGTGGACCAGCCATTCTGAATCATCCATATTCGTACCGGCGCTGGAAGCCCAATCGATATTACCCTGGGTGACGGCAGGTTTGCGGATCAGAGTATGGTTGAGGGTGGCTCCTTCAACTCCTGCCACAGGCCAGGCGGTGCCAGGGTTTTCCTGGTAAACGCCAATGATGTCGATAAGGGTTTCCCCGTGGAACAAACCCAGACAGTCGTTGCCGTTAAAATAGGTCACTGTATGGGTGATATCGGCAACGTCGAGGATATCCGCGCTTGCTCCTGCGTTTGCGATCACGTAAACTGCGCCATTGGGTAGGCTGCCGGACAGGGTCACGCTGTTGGTGGATGACCATTCGTTGCCATTGGAAGCAAGTCTAACGGTGTATTGTGAAAGGTCTGCAGTTGTTCCGGTGGGATTGAATATCTCGATGGCCTTGTTGTTTGAACTGCCTTCGAGGTATTCGGAGAAGAACAAATCCTGCTGTTGGGTAGAGAAATTATACACCGCGGTGGCAATGGAACTGGGGTCAAGATCGGCGGCGTAAGCCCTGGCTTTGATAGTAGTGTTTTCGCTAATTGGGATCGGTGTAGAGTAGAGGGCGGAATTCTCGGTGGGATCCGATCCGTTGGTTGTATAGCGGATAGTTGCACCTGCGGTGGCGCAGGAAATGGTTACATTGATCGGATTCACATAGGTTCCGGCTGGAGGGTTGAAACTGGGGGTGGCCACCTGTGTTGCACCGCCGGGATTGAAGTCGCTCAGCATGCGTGCAGTGATCTGGCTGGTGGTATTATACTGGGTCACGATGGCCAGCAGGTCAAAATCTCCGGTGTGCATAGGGCTTCCTATATAATCCGCGTCATAGAATCCGGTGTTGAATACCATAGTGCCTGTGGCATCCTGAATGTTATAGCTCTGGCCAGTTGCGTAGTTGCCAGTTGGGGAAGTGAAATGCAAGCCGTTGATTCTCACCAGCCTGCCTTGATGAGTCTCCAGATCTGCGTTTATTTGAGCAATTGTAAGTTCCGGAGTTGGAATCGCGTTTCCAGTGGAAGAGGCCGGAGGAGTGTTTACCGTGGGCCAGAACTGTAGCATTTGTGTGGTATATCTGCTCAGGGTGCCTGTGATGCCAGTGATGCCATCGCCAATGTTATATGTAGTGGTAATGATTCCTGGGTAATCGTCAACCAGAATGCCGCCTGTGGCGTCCTGGATATACTTCTGATGTCTCCAGTTTTGTTGGAATGTGAGGATCACCTCATTAGGAATGTGATATACAGTTGTTCCATCCGCGTTGGCTGCGCGAAGTGCGGCTATATTCTGGATCATGGTGGGGAAGGTGTAAGTTGCCGACGCCACATACGAAGGATCCATGCCCGCAGCATAGGCACGTGCTTTGATGGTGGTGGTGGAACTCACGGAAATCGGTGCAGTATAAAGGGTGGATGTCTCTGTGGGTTCACTTCCATTGGTTGTGTAGCGAATGCTCGCCCCAGCCGTGGTGCTGCTGATGGAGACGCTTATAGTCCCACTGTAAACACCAGCCGGGGGATTGAAGGTTGGTGTGGCGGCGTGGTTTCCGCCTCCTGGATTGAAGGTGTGCATGCCCAGGTTGGCTACATAATCCTGCTCGTGGACGATCCATTCGGAGTTGTCTGCATTGGTTCCGGCTGAACTGGTCCAGTCTGTGTTACCCTGTGTGACTTCAGGTTTTCTGATCAGGGTGTGATTGAGTGTCGCTCCAGTGACTCCCGCCACATCCCAGGCTGTACCGGGATTGTTCATATAGATACCGATGATATCGATCATTGTATCTCCCTGGAAAAGCCCCAGGCAGTCATTGCCATTGAAATATGTTACAGTATGGGTAAGGTCTGCAACACCGAGTATCGTGGCATTGGCTGAAGAGTTGGCGATCACAAATACATCGTTGTTTGCAAGGGTGCCGCTCAGTGTTACGCTATTTGTCGAGGACCATTCATTGCCGTTTGATCCGAGTTTAACGCTATACTGAGACAGGTCAACCGCGGCTCCTGTGCCATTGAAAATTTCGATTGCTTTGTTGTTGGAGGAGCCCTCCACATATTCGGAGAAAAAGAGTGTCTGAGCCTGGGCAAACATCATGGCGATGAAGCCAAGCAAGAACACTGTTCCAAGCACTTTTTTGATCATGTTGTTACCTCACTTTTTCTAATAAATAAACCGCACAATATAGGAACGAACCAGCCAGCAGCACGCTATCAGAACGGTCTAATATGCCGCCGTGGCCGGGTATAAGATTTGAACTGTCTTTCACGCCGCAATAGCGCTTGAGCATACTTTCTGCCAGGTCACCGATTTGTCCAACTACCCCTGCTGCGAAAGCGCAAAGCAAAAGCAACGCAAGATCATCGAACAACCCGACATAGTATAATATAATTACAATTATCACAGGTACAATAGCCCCAGTCAGGAATCCTTCCAAAGACTTATTGGGACTCATTTTAAAGATTCCCCGTTTCCTGCCCCATGCTGTTCCGATAAAATAGGCTGTGGAGTCGGTGATCCAGATGAGCAGAATCAAGAGAAGCAAGAGATAAGAGTCTTGCTGCTCTATACCAAGCCTGACGATCATGGCGGGGATAACGGCAGTGTACAGGGCACCAAAAAAGGACAGGGCCAGTCTGGGAATACTGTCCTTTTCATACCACCAGATAACTCCATCGGATATAGCGATCAGGAACAACGCGAACACAACCGGCAGCATGGCTGAGGGATAAAATACTATGCACAAATATGCAGTTATTGAAACAGGCAACCAATGCCAACCGATTTTGTGGTGAGTCTGCCTCAGCATTGCTATGTATTCATGAGTGCATAGCAGGCTAACCAGGGTGAATACAGCTATCAGCCAGTATCCTCCCAGATACATGGCCCCCAGGACAATGGGGATGAAAACGACCGATACCGCCACTCGTTTTTGGAGTTCTGTCATGGCAGCTATACCCCTCCAAATCTACGGTTGCGATCCTGGTAATCAAGCAGAGCCTTGAGCATTTCGGTTTTACCGAAATCCGGCCACAGTGTTTTTGTGATATAGATTTCGGAATAAGCGCTTTGCCATAGCAGGAAGTTTGACAATCGTTTTTCACCACTGGTACGGATTATCAGATCCGGATCAGGCTGCCCGGCAGTGTAGAGATAACTGGAAAAGCTCTCAGGAGTGAGATTTTCGATCAGGTACTCCTTTTGCTTTGCGTCTTGAACCAGTTTCCGGATTCCTTCCACAATTTCCAGCCTACCTCCATAATTGAAGGCAATGTTGACATACATACCTGTATTCTTTTCTGTCATGGCTGCCAATTTGTGAATATCTCTAAGATACTGAGGGTCAAGCTTGATGTCGCTGCCAATGAAGCCAACCCTGATATTCTGTTTATTAAGCTCGGGAATCTCTTTCAGCAGTTGTTCCTTGAGCATTTTCAGCAATTCTCTGACTTCATCCTCAGGTCTGTTCCAGTTTTCTGTGGAAAAAGCATAAAATGTGAGATACTTCAACTGGAGTTCCACTCCCAGTTCCACTATCTGCCTGATCGATTTTGCCCCTGCCCGGTGTCCATAGATCCGGGGTCTGCGCCTTTGCGCTGCCCAACGTCCGTTACCGTCCATGATGATTCCCACATGTAACGGTAGTTTTGCAGTATCAAGCTCGGGGATTAAGTCCTTGTAGTTCATTTACTGCCGTTTTTAAACTTAGCCTGTTCTTTCAACCAGGCATAGATAAAGCCATCCAGATCGCCATCCATGACTCTGTCCACCGTGCCCACCTCATGGTTGGTACGATGGTCTTTCACCATCTGATAGGGTTGGAATACGTAGGATCGGATCTGATTACCCCACCCAATGTCTGTCTTGCTGGATTCTTCCTTCTTCTTCTCGGCATCCCTCTGCTCTTCATAATACTGGTACAGACGGGATTTGAGGATGTTCATGGCTTTTTCCCTGTTCTGGATCTGGGAGCGCTCATTTTGGCAACTGACCACAATTCCTGTGGGCTGATGGGTGATACGGACGGCTGAATCTGTGGTGTTAACATGCTGGCCACCGGCTCCGCTGGAACGGTAAGTGTCTATCTTCAGGTCTTTGGCATCGATCTCAACTTCGATGTCATTGTCAAACTCAGGATACACATACACAGAAGCGAAAGAGGTCTGCCTTTTTCCTTGAGCGTTGAAAGGAGATATCCTCACCAATCTGTGGATTCCTACCTCAGCCTTCAGCATCCCGTAGGCAAAATTGCCGCCCACTTCAACTGTTACGCTTTTGATGCCAGCCTCTTCTCCGGGCAGCATGTCAATAATATTGAAAGAGTAATTATTCCGTTCAGCCCAGCGTGAATACATGCGCAAGAGCATCTCTGCCCAATCCTGGGCTTCAGTACCTCCAGCGCCCGCGTGGATACTGAAAACAGCGTCGTTGCGGTCATACTTGCCATTCAGGTAGCACTCAATCTCCGCTTTTTCTATGAACTGGCGCTGATTTTCCAGAGATTTGATGGCTTCACCGAAAAGATCTTCGTTAAAGTCCTCTTCCAGGAAAGAGATGTAGGTCTGCAGTTCATCTCTGAGGTTATCAAGGGTGTTGATGTGTTCTATCTGTTCATTGACCAGACTCAGCTGCTTGGTAATCTTTTTCGCTTCCGTCTGGTCTGTCCAAAAATCCGGACTGTTAACTTGCAGCTCCAGACGAGATGCTATTTCTTCCTGTTTATCCCGATCAAAGTAACCTCCTGATCTCACCGATTTGTAAGATCATAGCCGAGGCTTCTTTTTTGTAATCAATGAATTCCATGCTTTATACCTAACTCAATAATCTTCCACTTATTTCCAATTATCATGGCTGCCCCAATTTGTCAATGCCAATATTTTTCATTGACAGGATAGGGATGTATTCGAGTCATGATCATACTATTGAATACATTGCCGTAACAGAAATTCGGGAATTAACATACAATTTTACTTCTGAGGTTTTATCAATGGAATTATTAGGATTACCGATATTATGGTTTGTTGCTCCCCTTGGAGCTTGCATGGCCTTGATCTTCGCGATGGTATTCTTCTATCAAGTAAAGAGCGCAAATCCAGGCAACAGCAAGATGATAGAGATTGCAACCTACGTGCGCGAGGGTGCGCGTGCCTATCTAAAACAACAATACAAGGGTGTCATTCTGTTTTTTATCGGGGCATTCATAGTTTTTCTGATAATGGCCTTGGGTCTAAAAGTGTTACACTGGTTGGTGCCCTTCGCTTTTCTAACGGGGGGATTTTTTAGCGGATTAGCTGGCTACATCGGCATGAACATGGCTACCCTGGCTTCCAACCGCACAGCGCAAGCTTGTTCGGAAAGTCTGAATAAAGGTTTGAAGATAGCCTTTAGGGGTGGAGCTGTGATGGGGCTAACAGTGGTTGGCCTGGCTTTGATCGACATCTCCATCTGGTTTTTCATGCTAAACCAGCTTCATTTTGAGTTGCATCAGATAACCGTTATCATGCTCAGTTTTGGCATGGGAGCATCGACCCAGGCCCTCTTCGCCCGTCTGGGCGGCGGCATTTTTACCAAAGCTGCTGATGTAGGTGCTGACCTGGTGGGAAAAGTGGAAGCCGAAATACCAGAAGACGACGTGCGCAATCCCGCCACCATAGCTGACAATGTGGGCGACAATGTTGGCGATGTTGCAGGTATGGGAGCGGACCTTTACGAAAGCTATGCGGGATCGATTCTGGCAACCGCTGCCCTGGGGATGAGCGCGATCACCGCTCTGGGACCCAAGTTTACTGGCATGGCACTAAATTTCGTTATTGCGCCCATGGTTTTGGCGGGAATCGGTGCCCTGCTTTCCATCATCGGCGTCTTTATGGTGAGTACCAAGGAAGAAGCTGACACAAAAGACTTGATGTTTGCCCTCAACAAAAGCGTGTATGGAAGCTCTATTTTGATAGCCATCGTAGCATTTTTTGTTACCAAGCACCTGCTTCCCCCAGAATATTATTTTGGAGTTTTTATCTCAACCGTAATCGGCTTAGCTTGCGGAATTCTGATTGGCTTGTTCACCGAGCATGACACCTCCCACAGTTACCTTCCCACCAGAACTATTGCCTCGCAAGGCAACTATGGCCCAGCTACAGTTATTTTGGAAGGATTAGCTGTAGGTATGAGATCTACTGCGGCTCCAGTGATCACCATAGTTGTCGGTATTCTGGGCGCGTTTATTTGCTCTCATGGATTTCAATCCATAGAAATGGGCTTGTACGGGATAGGTTTTGGCGCTGTTGGCATGCTCGCCACTCTGGGTGTCACACTGGCTATGGATGCCTTTGGGCCGATAGCCGATAATGCCGGTGGAAATGCGCAAATGGCAAACCTGCCCGACAATGTGCGCCAGATCACAGACAATTTGGATAGTGTTGGTAACACCACAGCCGCCACCGGAAAGGGTTTCGCGATAGGTTCAGCGGCTCTCACTGCCATGGCATTGTTGGCAGCATATCTGGAAGAGGTGCGAACCGGCTTGATGCTTTGGGGCAACAGAAAAGGAATGGCTACACTGCTAAAGATTAATTACGGCGAAGGTCTGGTTAAGACTGTGCAGGTCAGCAAAGCTACGGTGGCAGATTTTATTAGTTTCTACGAAGTGCATGTTTTGAATCCCAAGTTCCTTTTGGGTGTTTTCATCGGCGCGATGGTAACCTTTGTGTTTTCCGCGCTAACCATCAAAGCTGTTGGTAAAGCCGCGGGAAAGATGGTTGAAGAGGTTCGCCGCCAGTTCAGGGAGATACCCGGAATTCTGCTTGGAACAGCCAAACCCGAATACGCCGAATGCGTAAAGATCGCCACGATCGGGGCTCAGCAACAGATGTTGTTGCCCGCGCTGGTTGGAATCCTGACCCCTGTTGTAACAGGTTTAATCCTGGGTGTTGCTGGAGTGTTGGGGACACTGGTTGGAGCTCTGGTCTGCGGTTTTGTGCTGGCCATCATGATGAACAACGCGGGCGGAGCCTGGGACAACGCCAAGAAATATGTGGAAACCGGCGAGTATGGAGGAAAGTCATCCCCTGCACACAAAGCTACTGTCGTTGGCGACACGGTTGGAGACCCCTTCAAAGATACGGCGGGTCCCTGCATCAATATCCTCATCAAGCTTATGAGCATGGTTTCGATCGTGTTCGCAGGGCTTATAGTCGCATCCCCGCTTAAAGTAGAGACAATTCAACCTCCCTTCACAACTTTGAAAATAGAGACATCTCAACAAAACGAACTTGTCTTCATCGACAAAGACTGCCTGGACAAGCATGAGTGCGAAAACTGTCCTGCAATGCTTGAAGAATGCGCGGAAAATACCAGACAGGATAAACAACAGCCTTTGCCCATTGGTGGAGAGACACCTGACGCGCAAACCAGTCCTTAACCTGGAAGTTATTTTCCAGCGCTGATCTGAAAGAAAGACTTGAAGTAGATTGACAACAAGTGGCGGAAATACACCGCCACTTGTTTTTGGCATGATGGGAAACTATCGTGTGCCAGTTCCGACACAAAAAAATGAATTGACAGGATTTGATCCAACCAGGAATATTGATACATTATAGATATCAAGGGAGTCACGATGAAAAGACTTGTACTTCTCTTAATACTGACAGTTTTCACCCTGCTGTCAGCCCAAGGTACCAAGGATGTTTTGTTGAATGAAGATTTCGGCTCGGGCACATTCCCGCCCGCGGGCTGGACAATCAGCTCCAATGCTTCCAACTGGAGCGCTTACGCAAACAACAATGCGGGAGGCACAGCTCCCGAACTGAGATTTAGCTGGTCCCCCCAGTTCAGCGGCTCATCTTATTTTATCTCTCCCAGTTTCGACACCACGGGACACACCACCCTCTATCTCAATTTCAAGCAGATGGTCGATCACTACGATTCGCCTTTCACCGTGGGAGTGGCATCCAGATCGAACAACGGAGCATGGAATACGGTCTGGAGCATCACTCCGGATGAAAGTGTCGGCCCTGAAACCAGGATGCTCACAATTAACAATGCTGATGTAGGCTCCAACAACTTCCAGTTCGCTTTCTTCTTCAGTGGTAGCTCTTACAATATAAACTATTGGTTTATAGACGATGTCGTCCTCAAAACCCCTTTCCAGTTTGACCTTGCAGTCCTGAGCACCAATCTTGAACCCCAGGTATCTGGCGGTACCCCTTTGATTCCATCTTGCACCATAGTCAATCTGGGTACTGCCACTCTCATGGCTACAGTCTCGCTCGATATATTTCATGGAGATATCCTGGATGTCTCTTATCCAGACCACTATTCGGCTTCCATTTCATTGGGGGAGACTCAGGAAGTCAGTTTCCCCAGCTTCACACCTGCCGACAATGAGCTCTACAGGTTTGTCTTCTACATTTCCTCCCTGGAAGATGTGATCGACGCCGATCCGGAAAACAACCATCTCACCTACATGGTTAATACCTGGACCCGTGACAAACAGATGGTATTGCTTGAAATTGGTACTGGCGGCTGGTGCCAGTATTGCCCCGGAGCGGCGATGGGCGCCGATGACCTTGTCGCCGGTGGTTACAATGTTGCAGTTATCGAAAATCACAACGGCGATCCTTATGCCAACGTCACCTCCAATGCCCGCAACGATTATTATTCCGTAGCTGGTTTTCCCACAGCCATAATTGACGGAATGTTGAAGATGGTGGGGGGTAGCAACAGCTCAAGCATGCTTCAATACTATCTTCCTCTCTATCAGCAGAGAAATGCCATCAAAGCCCCGCTGGACCTCCATATCTTTGGCGAAGCAACCCGTGAAGGCTACCTTATTACACTCAGAGTGGATAAGTACGGACGGATCGCTTCACCCAACCTTGTCTTACATCTGGCTTTGACCGAATCCAATATCAACTACTCCTGGCAGGGGCAGACCCACCTGAACTTCGTGAACAGGATGATGTATCCCGACTACATTGGAACCATCATCGATCTGGTTGAGGCGCCCTTGGGTTCCACTGATTACTTGATCGCCGTAGATAAAGAGGCCAGTTGGGTGGCTGCCAATTGCGAGCTTGTGGCTTTTATTCAAAATCTTGATACCAAAGAGATCATTCAAGGCAACAAAGTCGCGCTCAACTCTCTCACGCCAGTTTCAAATGACGATCCCGGGGCGGTTCCTGCCGTCACGACCTTGGAAAGTATTTCTCCCAATCCCTTCAGGGAATCCGCCAGGATCAAATACTGCCTCAAAGACAACGCTAAAGTTGAAATATCCGTCTATAACATCAAGGGGCAGCTTGTGAAAAACCTTGTTTCAGATACCCTGCCTTCAGGCCAGCATTTCCTGGACTGGAACGGAATGGATAACAACGGCCAGTCCCTGGCCAGCGGAACCTATTTGGTGAGAATGAAAAGCGGCTCCACAGTCTGCACCCGCAAGATCATGCTTATCAAGTAAGGCTCGCGTTTGCAAGTTGAGGTTAAGTCTATATCCTCCTTAGGTCAACCTTATAATTTATAAGGATGACCTA
>DFUX01000034.1 GCA_002379855.1 Cloacimonetes bacterium UBA4175
TCTCCGCCCTGGATCATGAAATCCGGGATCACACGATGGAAATAGGTCTTGTTATAGAAACCCTCGCTACTCAGCTTAACAAAGTTATCCACGGTTTTGGGGGCAATGTCTGGCCAGAGCTCAAGTCCTATGTTTCCATAGGTGGTCTTGATTATCAGGTTCACTGTGTCTGGTTTTGCTTCCATGTTTTCCTCACTTGCGTTGTCGTCCGATTTATGCGCCGCGTTGCTCTGGCAGTTTAGCATGGTGAAACTGAAAGCCAGGAGCAAGGCAGCCAAAGCGATCTTACTAATGTGCATTCTCATGCTTGTGTCTCCTTAATTTTATATGTTTTCAATTCTGGTTTCCCATCTATGATTTCCAAATAACTGTGGTGCCTCATCCAGTCTCCGCAGTTAGCATATATCCCGCCATCCAACTCTTTTAGAATTGGATAGTGGCTGTGGCCCATCACGACGATGTCGAAGTTTTTCCTCGATAGCTGCCTGGCAGCGTAGTCCTGCAAACCAGACGCTTTCTTTCTTTTGAGCTTGGAAGATACCTTCCGCAGACGTGAGGAGCGGGAAAGCTTGTGCCCCAGCCAGAGGGCAAGATCCGGGTGCAGCATTGAAAACAACCACCGCACACCCTTCATGCGGATCACCTTGCGTAGTATCTTATAGCGGACGTCGTTCACAGTGTGCAGGTCGCCATGGGTGAAGAGCATCTTTTTGCCGTCCGCCTCCAGCCTGTAGAGATCGTCGTGGATTTCCATCCGCAGATAGTCACGCAAGAAGCTATTGAACCAAAAATCGTGGTTTCCGCTTATTAAAACCAGCTTGCAGCCTTGCTCTCCGATCTCAGCCAGCCGATGCAACAAAGGGAAATACTGCTTGATGATGGTGTATTTCCAGTCATACCAGAGATCGAAGATGTCGCCGTTGAGCACCATCAGATCATAGCGTCCCACAGCTTCGCGCAAAAAAGACAATACGATCCTGGCGTTGGCTTTGTCATCAGGGCTGCTCTGAATGTATTTGAAATGGATGTCGGAGAGAACGCAGATCTTCATCTCAGGCACGTGTCAGCAGATAGTAAACAATGTTGCAGCCAAAGCGCAGGGCAGCCTCCCGTATCTCTGGAGGATCCTTGTGGGTGGAGGGATCAGCCCAGCCATCGCTGATATTGCTTTCGTAAGTATAGAGGCACATCAGCCTGCCGCTGTCGTCGAACAGACCGAAAGCCTGAGGAGGCTTTTCATCGTGCATATGGATCTTGGGCAGACCGGCGGGAAACTGGTGGAAACATGAAAACAGGGGATGGTCAGGACCCAGTTCCAGAAGTGTATATTCAGGAAAAACCCGCTTGATCTCCCTGCGGAACGAAGCATCCATCCCATAATCGTCATCCGCGTAGAGAAATCCTCCCCGCAGCATCCATTCGCGCAGGTTTTCAATCTCCCTGTCCGACCAGGAGATGTTGCCATGCCCCGTCAGATACACAAAGGGATACTCAAACAACCTGGCTTCATCGGCTTTCACCACAGCCTGCTCTTCCGGGAAACTTGTATTTAAGGTGGCGTTCACATAGTTGGCCAGATTGGGCAGCACTTCCGGGTCGTTGTACCAATCTCCACCACCGCCATATTGAAGGCGGGCAAAGCCGGTGAGACCGACAGAGCCCGTCACCGCGGCAAGCAGGGCAACCTGTAGCAGGAGAAGCAGGATTATCGCCGGACGCTTCATCGGTTAACCACTTTTACGATCACGCAGATCACGGCGTTTTCCACCACCACATAAAAACAGGAATCGTATTGATCATATTCGGAAATGGATTGCACCTGGTTGGTAAAAGTGATTTCGCTCAAAAGCGTGCCACGTTGGCTATCGAGCGCGCTGAGTCCTTTTTCCAGAGGTATAACAGTCACGCTGCCGTCGATGCGGGGGTCTTCACGATTGGTCAGTTCGATGCTTGTGACAGGAGTGTTGGGGAGAATATCGCTTTTCAGGGTGTCCGCCCAGGCAACTTTCCCCTCGTTGGACAGGCCAACGATCTGGTGGTCTGCCAGATTCAGCATCAAACCATACTTTGTTTGGTGCAGGGATTCGATTTTGGAGGGGAAGGTTCGATCCCAGACCATGTCTCTGTTTCTTTTCCCAAACGCGGTCAACCTGTTGCCACTGGCGATATAGATGTTGTTCTGATCAAAAGCTGGAGCAGCCGTGACAGGGTATTCCAGATCCGTGGTCCAGCCGTTGGCAAGCTCTATTGTCCTCAAAGGCGCGTTCACCACGCTTTCCCAATACTTCAGAATGTCCGGATCCACTTTGAGGCTGGTGGATATCTTGGTGGAACCTGCCTTGACACTGGCTTTGCGCAGTAATACATCGCAAGCCCGGTTGCCAAAGGCCATGTACAATATTGCCAAAAAGGTCAGTAGCAACAGGAAAAATGAACTGATCTGCACCCGGCTGAACTTTCTCTTCTTGCCGCTGCGCAGCCGGGGCTGATTTTCCAAGATCAGCCACTGGGCGTTTTCCTGGGAGGAAAATGCTTCCACCACAGGAACCAGGCTGCTCACTTCCACGCCTTGTTCCACGATCCGGTTGGCGATCTGAGAGGGTATCACCAGCATTTTCTCGTTGTCTTCAATCAGCAGCCGTTGCGGTTTGACCTTTATATCTCCTTCGGACAAGCCGAACAAATTCAACTCAGCCAGACTCTGCGCCCGGTTGTTCTTCCAGGCGCGACCTTGCTGGACAAGCTTTTTACCCTTGGTGACGGCGCAAAAGAGCCTGCCGAATTGCACAAAGTGAATCTCACTATCGAATATCGCTCCAAAGAACAGCGACAATCCTTTTTCCCGCAGTTCAGTCTTGCGTAGCCGCGCGTGCATCTTCCAATGAAAGTCGGCAAAAAAAGTGCGCAGCCAGTTGTCTATTTCCATGCGGCTCACGCTGGCTATCGACGAATTCATGATTTCCAGCTTCACTTCCGCCTGGATCTCTTCCAGAACGCTGTCCTGTTCTTCATGCCTGATGCAGACAAACCATCCCCAGTGGCCATCCTGGGAGGCCTGCCAGTCACAGAGGCTGCCGGGAAAGGTGGACAGTTTGCTTTTGATCGAGATCATTTAATGCCACCATTTGATAAATGAACGCCAGAACACCCTGATAAGGGTGGGAAGATCCATCAGCATGTTGGTATAGGCGGCGTTTGCCAGGGGACACCAGCATTCGCGCTTGTGGATCGAACGGCGTTCCAGTTCTGCTTCATGATGAAACCAAATGCGCCGGAAATTGTATTTTTCCTTACGCAAATTGCCCAGGCCTTTAGCTTTGACGCAGCAAGTCCAGATATCACCATCCGGAGATATCTGCGCCGAAGCTATGCCGGAATAGCAGGGGATTATCTGGCGTTGATCCCGCATGATCTTTTTCACCATGTTGTAATACTCGATCCTGAAAGCCATGGTGATCTTGCTCATGCCCTTGTAGCTGCCGTTTTTTATGCGGTGGATGAGAAAGTCTATTGCGGATTTATACGCAATCAAGCTGGGTGTGATGTTTGCGCCGATGGTGTCGAGTTCCACTCTTTCCTCAGCGATCTCGGTGATGTAGGAATCAGGTTCCAGGCGCATCAGTTCGGTAGCGATGCTGGGAAAGCTGTCCACATTGAACTGCGAGATCACTGTGTGGATTCCCACCGTCAGATTCGGTAACTTGAGCGATTGGAGCCTGCGCAGGGTAGCCAGCGCTTTTTTATAGTTACCCGGCACTTTCCTGATCTCGTCGTGCTGATTTTCCACTCCATCTATAGAGATATTGATTATTATCTGCGCTTTGGGGCAGGCTTTGGCGATCGCTTCCACTTTTTCGGCAATACCCTGGGTCAGGATTCCATTGGTGGGTATATTGATAATGCGGGGACGGGATATCTTGTAGATCGTGGTGACGATCTGGACCAGGTCCTGCCGCAGAAACGGCTCTCCTCCGCTGAAGGTGATCCAATAGGGAGACCTGCCGATGCTTTTGAATGTTTTTACATATTCCTCGACGCTGAAGTCACGTGCTTTTTTCTTCCAGACATTGCAGGTGCTGCAGCGGGAATTGCATGTGTAGAGCAAGCTTACAGTATAGTTCATGGGCAGTAGCCGCGGAAACCCAAGATGCTTCATAAACCAATAGGCTACTATCCTCAGTAACAGCTTCAGCATTATTCCTCGTGTTGTTCTTGTTTGGTTTTTTTAGCGGAGTTGGCTATCTCCCAAGCGAAAGGATTCTTCTTTTTTACGTGATAATCCCAACTTCCCAGCATGCGGCTGTAGGCCTCCAAAGCCATAACCGCGAATACCTTGCCAGCCGTGAGCGGCCGTTCACGCAGCTCGTCCAGCATGATCCAAAACAGGGTCCCTTTGTCCTGCGAAGCCACCTTGTAATCCTGCGTCTGCTGAAGCCAGAGATGCCCATTCTGGATCCGGCGGCGTTGCTTGATGAAGTCTCTCAGCTTCTCGGGGCCTTTGTTGTGTATCACGGCTTCCGGAATATAGCGCAGTTTCAAGCCTGCCTGCCTGACGATTGCTTCGATGCTGGCTTCATCCACAGCGGATTCGGCAGGGATGGATTCCATCAACTTGCGGAACGCGATCATTTCCCCCAATTTGGGCGAGATCATTGCCATGCGGTGATGTAAGCGCCAAAGCAGATGCACCGCGAAACCCATGAAAGTGTTTTCGTCGTTCACCGGAACAGGCCTGCCGCCAGTGGCTCCGATCCGTTCATCACGGAAAGCGCTCACCAGCCGTTCGATAGTTCTGGGGGCAGGGATCACGTCACCACTTATCACCACCAAATAGGGAGATGTGGCCTGGGCTAAAAAAAGATTGATGGCGGAGGATTTGCCTTCCCGCCGGGCTTGCCTTATCAGTTTCACCTGCGGATGGGACTGGGAGTATTCTGCCACCAGTTCATCGGTTCCATCCGTGCTGGCGCTGGATACCACAATTATCTCGGCTATTTTGACGTTGCGCAGTTCCTGCGAGGTCAGAGCTTCAAGCAAAGCCAGGATGTTGCCTGCCTCGTTGTAGGCAAAAACACCCAAAGAACAGATTAGGGGTTCAGATTGTTTCAAATTAAATTCTCCTTCCGGGGTTCTCTTTCATCGAAAAAAACGTCGAGAACAAGTGTCCGTGTGCATAACGGCAGTGATATCCTGCCGTCCGCCAGTTTTTCAGGTTCGCCAAACAGAGGGCACCAGTCACCGCAGGCTTTCAAGGATTGCAGCGCGAATGGGCAGGCAGACCTGCCCGGGCGCTTGTCCTGGCGCGAATAAGGTCTGCTAAGTCTCAAATATCCTGATCTGTCTATGATTGCTTTCATACCATCTCGCTTATCTTTTATTATCCAAGACCTCTGCCAAGGGCCGTTTCCTGCAGGTCCTTTTTCACTGAGTCCAATATCCCGTTCAAAAAGCTGCCGCTGCCCTCGCTGCAAAACTTTTTGGCTATCTCAATCGCTTCGTTGATCACCACAGCCGGCGGAGTGTCCGTATGAATCAATTCATAAGTCGCTATTTGCAGTATATGCCTGTCCAGATGCGCGATACTGTCCACGCTCCAGTTTTCGGAGTGTTTGCCAATTTCCGCTTCAAGGTCGTCCAGATTGATAATCGTATTTTTGATAAGTTCTTCCGCAAAAGCGAATACTGGCGAAGAAGCATCGATCGATTCTCTTCGGGCAAGCTGATCCAGAATCTCCGGATACTGGTTCAGGAGATCGTACTCTTTAAACTCCGTGCCGATCTCCGCGAAATCCAGAGCATAGAGTGTTTGCACCGCCAGTTCGCGTGCTTTGCGTCGCATGCCCATCAGCGTATTTCCGCCAGCAGGCTGAGCATCTCCAACGCCGCGCTGGCAGCGGCAAAACCTTTGTTGCCAGCCTTGGTTCCGGCGCGCTCGATAGCCTGTTCGATGGTGTCTGTGGTCAAAATGCCATAGATTACCGGTTTGCTTTGGGCCAGGCCCACCTGCGCAATGCCTTTGCTCACTTCCGCGCTCACATATTCAAAATGCGGCGTGGCGCCCCGGATCACTGCTCCCAGGCAGATTACAGCATCGTAGTTCTTGTTTTTAGCCGCTTCCTGGGCCACCAAGGGTATCTCAAAAGCTCCCGGCACCCACAACACGGTGATGTCCTTGTCCTTCACTTCGTGCCGCAGCAGACAATCGACCGCGCCTTCCACCAGCTTGCGGCTGATCAGTTCGTTGAACCGGCTTGCCACCAGGGCAAACCTGTATCCTTTGGAAACCAGATTACCTTCGATCACTTTCATTGTAGGCTCCTTGCTCTTAAGGTTTTTTTATCGATCAAACCATATTATTCAGAGGCGAAATTCGTTCAAGGAAAATCTTTATCCACTCAAACTCCAAAGATGCCTCTTTCATTTGCTGCATCAGGGTTTGGGCTATACAACCCTGGGTCATCCTTAACCAGGTTAAGGATGACTAAGGGAAGAGCCACGGTTTGGCAAGACGCTCAAATGAGAAGGGCTTCCCAGCGGAAGCCCTTGCAACATTGTGAGTTATAAGAGAATACCTGATTCCCTTACGATATCTGCACCGGTCTATTTCATCATCACCATTTTGCGGGTTGATGAGTATTTGCCGGATTTCATGCGGTAGAAATAGACGCCGCTGCCAACATGCGCGCCCTGTTCGTCGGTTCCATTCCAGGTGAGTTGATGGTTTCCTGCTGGCAGTGACGAATTCAATAAGGTCTTCACCAACTGGCCTTTCTGGTTGAAGATTTGGATGCTGACCTCGCCGGGGTTGGCCAGGCTGAAGCTGATGTTGGTACTCGGATTGAAGGGGTTGGGATAGTTGCTGGCCAAGGCGGTGAGCAACTGCGGAGTTGCCGGATCTGTGGCAGGAGTCGCCTGATATATATTGCCAGCGCGGTTGTAGGTGCCCATGAAGCAACCCCATTCAATTGACTGGGCGGGGCGCTTGATGTCCACGACAAACATACCCGTGTCGTTGGGGATCACGATATCCAGATCGTTGTCTCCGTCGATATCCGCCAGGGCGGAGGAAATCTTCACGTTACCGGTGACGGTGATGGGGAAATTGGGAGATTCAGTTCCATCGGCTCTCACGCTGTGGATTCTGCCATTGGTGTCGCCAAATATTATGCCGGCATAGTTGTCTCCGTCAAAGCGGGCGACCGTGGGGGTGCAATCCACAGCCTGGTTTACCATGACCGGCGTATTCGGCAGATCCGTTCCGTCCGCGTTGAGGATGTAAACAGTGCCGTTGGCGGCGATTACGACGATCTCTTTGTTACCGTCGTTGTTCACATCGGCAACCACAGCGCCGGTTTTGATCTGGCCTCCCACAGCCTTTTGGAAGAACTGTGAACCGTCATGGTTGTATGCCAGGATGTATCCGGATGTGCTTGTGGTGACAATGATCTCAGGGTTGGGGTCCGCATCCAGATTGGCGATAGTAATGGGGTTTTGGGTGCCGCCTTGCATCGCAACCGGGAACCCGTTCAGGTTTTGGCCGGTTGCGCTGTTGATGGCTGACAAGTTGCCATTCAGGGTGGCTACGATGATCTCATGAATGCCGTCGCCATTCAAATCCGCTATGGCGGGAGGACCTAAAACTGCTCCACCTATGCTGACCGGGAAATTGGGATAGGGTGTGTTGTCGCTGTTTAGGACGATCAGGTTTCCGGTCTGGGTGGCTGTGATGATTTGCCGTGAGTTATCGTTTCGCAGGGATGCGATCACAGGGCCGCTGCGTAAAGTGCCGCCGGCGGGGGTTGTCCAGAGCACTGTTCCCTGTTGGTTGAAGAAGACTATACTGTTGTTTTGCAGGCAGGCGGCGAATTCCTTTATTCCGTCTCCATTCACGTCGGTCATGGCCAGAGATCCAATGACGGCGCTGGAAAGCGAGATGGGAAATCCGGGCATCTGCGTGACGCCATCTTTCTTGAGGGCATGGATATTTCCCGCCTGGTCGCCAAACACTATCTCAAGGTCGGGATCGGAGTCCAGATTCACAAGTATCGGGCTGCTGTTTGACGCGCCGCCGAGATTGAAAGGCCATCCTTCCTGGATCAGCGAAAGCTGCACCGTAAAAGTCAGGGTCTTGGTGTAGGGGAACGATGCCGACGCGTTGGCAGATAAGACCAATTCGAAGGGGATGGGCTCGGAGGGCAGGCCGGCGACAGAGCGGAATGTGAAGGGTTGATTGTGATTCCACATGGTGCTGCCGGGAAAGAGAGTGCCATAACTGGCCGTATTCTGCTCGATGGTGATGCCGGGATAGTTGCAGGTAAGCGTGGCGCTCAGGTTTTCGGCTGGCAGCCAGGCCAAACCGGTGTAAGGGTCGAGATAGTTATTCAGAGACACTTTGAGACGAATCAGCTCTCCAGGGTTGGGGATGCCGTCTCCGTCACCGTCCAGTTCTTCGATTGTTGTATCATCGATGGTGATATTTGGGATCTTGTCAAACATAGTGGCTGCGAAGGCATTGATGCGGCCTGTGCCAAGCTTGCCCACATAATCGGGGTTGACATCGTAAATATAATCCGCGGTGTTCATCAGCCGATCCATCAGTGCTCCGGGAGACAGGGTGGGATGAAGGGCTTTCACCAATGCTGCCACACCCGCCGCTACAGGGGATGCCATGGAGGTGCCGTTGTAGGCATCGTAACCGTTGCTTTGGATGATAGTGGAGAGTATCCCCTCACCTGGGGCGCAGATATCTATTGGCGCGCCATAATCAGAGAAATTAGATTTTACATCGTTCGGGCCGGTTGATGCCACGCATAGGGCATTGGTGCAGTCAGCAGGATAATCCTGATAACTATTGTTGTGTTCCATGTCATTGTTGCCAGCCGCGGTTACAACCAAAGCTCCAAGGTTGGTGGCATAATTCACTATGGAATTGGGATAAGCTCCTGTACCCACGCTGCCCCAACTGCAGTTGATGATGTCCGCGCCCACTTCCGCGGCGTATTTCACCTGGTCGTAGGCAAAGGCAATGCCTTGGGATGGAGAGGTGTTTGAAGCCCCTTTGCAGGAAATGATAGATACAATCGGCGAGGTGCCAACCACACCGATGGAATTGTTGCCAACCGCTCCGGCGCAGCCGGCGACATGTGTGCCATGGTCGTTGGGCGCGTAGGTCTGGATGGGGTTGTTGTCGTTGTTGTAAAAATCCCAGCCCACCAGATCGTCAACCTTGTTTCCGCCCTCTCCGGCATCCAGTCCATTTCCTCCGGAGATCGTGCCGGCATCCCAATCGATGGACATGCCAGGAGATTCAGCGGGATTGATCCAGATGTTGCCTCTCAGGTCCGGATGGTTCCATTTCACTCCGGAGTCCGTGATCGCGACTTTCACTTCGTAGGAACCTAACACATAATCCCACGCGTCGAAGCTATTGATACGGCTATGGACGTATTGTTGGTGGAGCATCGGGTCGTTGGGCGTGAAGTTGCTGCGGTTGATTCCCTCAAATTCTGCCCAGATCAGGTTGCTGTCTTTGGAAAACTCTGCCAGGGCTTTATCCATGCGGGAATTATCTTCCAGACGGATGCGATAGATGTTTTGCAGATAGACCCCTTTGTCGTTCCAGGTGGGAACCTTCACATAGGGGTGGGCCTGGTCCAGGGCAGTGACCTTGTATTTGGCTGCCAGATAATCGAATGATGGCATGCCGGTCTTGACCACGCCTGATTCCGTGGTATAGTTTATGGTTCCTCTGTCGTTGCCTACCGCTTCTTTTGTGAAGCAGGCGATTATAGTTTGGCTAACAAACAGGTCAGGATCGAATGAAAGCGCAAACGCTGCGCTGAATGCAATTATGAGCGTGATCAGAATTATCAGCTTTTTCATTGGCACCTCGAAAGTACTTTTTTGCACATAATTTGAACTTGGTTTTTTAGTCAATCACTTATTCCCGCGGGCTGGACATCAATACAATATAAGTTTCTCTTTGGCAGCCAGTTCTCTGCCATAGTGTTTTTTCAGGACGGCATGCTTGGGCAAGTCCAGTTCCGGGTCAGCATCTATGATGGAAAAAGCTTCCTCTCTGGCTTGCTTTAACAGGGGCTGGTCAGCCACCAGGCTGGCAAAACGGAACTGAGGGAGGCCGGACTGTTCTGTGCCAAACAACTCCCCGGGACCGCGCAGTTCAAGGTCTTTCTCCGCGATCAGGAATCCATCCGTGGTCCTGGCCATGGTTTCCAATCGCTCCAAAGCTATCCTGCTACGCGGCAGATGTTCTATCAGATAGCAGTATGACTGCCTGGCGCCTCTGCCTACCCGTCCCCGCAGCTGATGCAGTTGGGCCAGGCCAAATCTTTCCGCGTGTTCCACGATCATGACCGAAGCGCTGGGTACGTCCACACCCACCTCGATAACAGTTGTGGACACCAGGATCCTGGTTTCGCCTGTCTTGAAGCTGCTCATGATCTCATATTTTTCCGCGGTGGACATCCTTCCGTGCAGCAGCCTGCAACTATACTGGGGGAACACCTTGGTCGATATGTGCTTGTGCAGTCTCTCGGCATCCAGTAGATCCACTTTGTCGGATTCCTCTATCAGAGGGCAGACCACATACACCTGCTGTCCCTGCTCAAGTTCTTTGGCAACCTCCCGATATACGATGTCGATCTTGTTGTTAGAGCGGATAAAGGTCTGCACAGGCTTGCGCGTGGGTGGCAACTCATCCAGCAGGCTCATTTCCATGTCGCCAAACACGGTAAGGGTTAATGAGCGGGGGATAGGCGTGGCGCTGAGGTAAAGCAGATCTGGATGGTTGTCCTTTCTGGCCAGGGTAGCTCTTTGCTGCACGCCAAACCGGTGCTGCTCATCCACCGTGACAAAACCCAGCTTAAAGAAGGAAACATCCTCCTGCAGAAGGGCGTGGGTGCCGATCACGATGTTCGCGCTGCCATCGCCGATATCCTTTTTGATCTGCGCTTTGCCCTTGAAGCTGCCTCCCTTGAGCAGGCAGACCTTGACCGGTAGCTCTGCCACAAGATCCACGATGTTGGCATAATGCTGGTCAGCCAGAATCTCCGTGGGCGCCATCAGAGCCGCCTGATACCCGTTCTCCACGGCAAGCAGCATGGCAAACAGCGCCACTATCGTCTTTCCGGAACCCACATCGCCCTGAACCATCCTGCTCATTTGCCGCTCGGAACACATATCGGTGAAGATTTCGCGCAGCACTTTTTTTTGCGCCCCGGTCAAAGTAAATGGCAGCTGCTTTCGCAACCGGGTGGTCAGGTCACGCTTGTTCTCAAACGCTATTCCCCGCGTGTGGCTGTTATGATGCCTCTTATGCCGGGCCCAGAGCAGTTGCGAGTAAAACAGCTCCTCAAAGGCGAAGCGCTTGCGCACCTCTGGCACCTTGCCGGGTTCCAGGGTGAAGTGCATCTTCTGCAAAGCCTCCTTGCGGGGCAGAAAGCCATATTTATCCAGCAGACAGGGGGGCAGGTTTTCCTCGATGCTTTGCGTGTATAGCTCAAAAGCGGAATAAACTATCTTGCGCAGCAAGGCTTGGGTGAGATTGCCGGAAAGGCCATACACGGGCAGATGATCCCTTTTTTTCCAGAAATCGCCTTCATCTTCCAATCTATCGACAAACTCCACCTGCGGATGGACCAGTTGCAATTGCCCGTTGTATTCGGTAAGCTGGCCGTTCAGCCAGATCGTTGATCCTGGTTTGAATTGTTGTGGAAATCCTTTGGGATAGCTGAACCAGGTGCATACCAGAGTGGAGCGCGCGTCGCTGATGCCCACGCTGAGTATGCTTTTTCCTTTGTGGGTCTTGCGTTCATCCACCCAACTTACCATCGCGGTGAAAGCCGCCCTGTCCCCGTGTCTAAGTTCTTTTAGTTTGGGTTCGATCTTGCGTGAGATGTAGTCCCTGGGGAAGTATTCCATCAGATCCAGCACGTTTCGGATGCCCAGTTTGGCTAAATGGCGCGAGCGCGCTTCTCCCACCCCTTTAAGATACTGTATCTGGGTCAGGGTGCCCTGACTGGTTGCCGGTGCTGATTTTTCCATTTGCCCCATATTCCATCAGGCCGATTTTTTGTCAACCTGCTCCTAAAATGCAGGAAATCCCCTGTCTAATCGGTATGAATTATACCGGACTCTATTCCAGGCAGCCCTTACAGCTCTGCCGGACAAGTTTTTTCCTTGACCGGAGCGGGGGCATGGATTAATTTGTCTTGGAACATTGCTTGTTTCTATGTGACTTTTTGTTTTTTTCTGCTTCAACCTTTGAAGCTAACAGACTGATATTAATCTCAGGAGATAATCATGACTTTATGGAAACGCATTATACCGCTTGTTCTGGCGGTGTCCATGATGTCCTGTGCCGTGGCGCAGACCAGGGCGGGCAAATCTGCTTTGATTGACCCTGCCGGCCCCAATCCCGTAGTTGAGGTGGTCAACAAGGTTCGCGAAGCCGTGGTGCAGATCAAGGTGGAATCCAAAGTTACGGTCCAAAACTACAGCAACCCCTTCTTCGACGACCCCTGGTTCCGCCAGTTCTTCCCCCAGCAAAGGCAGCAACAGCGCCCCGTAACATCCATGGGCAGCGGTTTTGTGTATGAATACAACCCCCAAACACGGGAAGCTTTCATCATGACGAACAACCACGTTGTGGAAAAAGGCAAGGAAGGAACGATCACTGTTACCCTGGCAGACAAGATCTCTTATACCGGCACCGTGGTGGGACTGGATCCCAATACCGACGTGGCTGTGATCAAGATCAACGTCAAGGAAGGGGAGAAAGTAACCATTGCCCCACTGGGAAATTCTTCCAACCTGCAGATCGGGGACTGGGCGATCGCCATCGGCAATCCCTTCGGCGACAGCGGATTGGACAGGACTGTCACCCTGGGTGTGGTTTCTGCCATCGGCAGGTCCAATCTGGATTTTGGCTCCGGTTCACCCATCTATCAGGATTACATTCAGACCGACGCGGCCATCAACCCCGGCAACAGCGGCGGCCCTTTATTGAATATCGCTGGCGAGGTGATCGGGATTAACTCGGCGATCACCAGCACCAGCGGCGGCAACATCGGCATCGGCTTTGCCATCCCTGTCAACCTCGCCAAACGCGTGGTGGAAGACCTTGTTGCCAATGGCAAGGTGACCCGCGCCTATATCGGCATCTCGCCCCAAGAAATAACCTCTGACCTGATGGAAGCTTTCAACCTTGAAGAGGTTTCCGGTGTACTCGTGGCGAAAGTGGAAGAAGATTCCCCAGGACACAGGGCAGGCCTGGAAGTGGGGGACGTGATCGTGGAATTCAACGGCGAAAAGGTTCCCAACGTGTCAAAATTCCGCATTGCCGTGGCTACCTCCAAAGTCGGCACCCGGGTGCCGGTTAAGATCATCAGGGAGGACAAGGAACGCACTTTGTATATCCAACTCGACTCATATCCCGAAGATGGCAGTGTGGCAAGCGCGGATAGCCCGGCGAACAACGGCAGCGTGGGAATTACGGTGGAAGCGAGGGATTCCGCTTACGCCAAACGCAATAACATCAATGTGGACAAAGGCGTGATCATCAGTGCCATCGAGGGCAATTCCTCCGCGGCCAAAGCTGGCCTGCAGGTGGGTTATGTGATCCTCAAGGTGGGCAGGCAAGCTGTGGAAACTCCCGAAGAATACAGTTCAGCCATTTCCAAAGCAATGGAGAAGATGAAAAAAGACAACCGTAAAACCATCACCCTCTATGTGATGGATCGCAATAAAAACGAGCAATTCGTGGTTCTGCGCTTCGATTGATCCCGTACCTAATACGATAATAATTGAGCCCTGCCCAGCGGGGCTCTTTTTTGCGCCGTGCCCATAAAGCCTATCAGCAGCGCGGCTTATCCATCATGAAAAATGTATAGAGGATTTAGCCCGAGGAATAGTATAATCTATGAAACGCCGGCAGCCTGTGATAAAGAACTTTTCCGGTTCAAGGCGCGGGATGCCGGTAACAAGATGGCACAAGGTTCAGTTTACCCCCTGGGGAGCTTGCCAGTCAAACCCCGGGGCAAACCGGGACTAAGCTGCCGCCAAGGAGTTTAAGATGCGCAAGATACTCATTCTTTGCCTGCCAATGCTGGTGCTGGCCTCATGCTGTGTCCATGTAGATAGGCCGCCCTTCCTGGCAAGGTTTCAAAACATGCTCTATACAAACATCAGTGTCAGTGTTGATGGATACGGCACGAAAGTGATCGCCCCCGGGGAAACCGCGACATTCATGATTGACAGGCGGGACCAAGTGTATCATTACGAAGCCGAAACTCACGGCAGCACAAGCAATGGCGAGATCACGGGACTGGTTGTGGAGTGGTCGCTTACCCGGGATATCGTCGGCGAATCCTACACCACCTATCTGATTACGGCGGAAGACCTGTTCTTCCTTAAAATGCGCAACACAGGCTATCACGACTTGCATCCGCTGTATGTCAATTACGGTTTGCCCGCGGAGACTGAGGACAATATCACCATACCCGGAAATGGCCTCACCTACAATGTCGGTTACTACAAGGCTTTCGGCAGAACCAGGATTCAGGCGGACTGGCTGGATATGCCCACGGAATACACTTACTGGCAAAACCGCGTCCATTTCACCTTCCCCTGGACCGAAAATCAATCAATCACCTTGCGCAACGATTTCAAAAAGGATGCCTCAGGCAACCAGATTGTCGAGGTCGGCAGTGAAACCAGTTCGATAAAAGTTGATCCGCGGGACGGCGAACCTTTTGGCGTCGATGCCGGTACCGCCCGGATAGCCAAATAAGTGACACAACATATATCACAGCTACGTGGGGCGGAAGCGATTCCGCCCTTATTTTTCGGAATAATTTCCACAATCGGCCGGAAGTCACGCGGGACCTGGTTTGCCCGCCTTTGCATATTGTTCTCAAGCTCAGGTCTTCCTTAGGTCAACCTTAACTTTTATAAGGATGACCTAAGGATGATAGGCTAACGTATTGATGTGCCGAATGATAGCGCGCAGGGAAACTAATGTATTTTGATGGATAAATTCCACGAAGGCAAACGATATTGGGACAGGGAATTTGTTTATAAGGCAACAATAAATTCCCGGGATAATCATGGTCAGGCATTGATAATTCCTTGCTGTTTGCTGGTTTCCAACCCGGCGAAAACAGCCTGGTAGGCACAGATGGCAAGAGCCACGGCTACGTTGAGGGAGTTTTTCCAGCCCTGGACAGGTAACGAGACATGCATTCCGCACTGGGACAACACCTTTGGGTCGATACCAAGGCTCTCATTGCCAGCCACGATGGCCAGAGGGAGGGGAAAGGCGGTCTCGAAGACAGATACCGCGGATGGGGTGGTTTCCAATGCGCAGAGGTGGTAAGCCTCGTTTTTGGCTGCCTCGACCGCGTCAAGGGTGTCGGCAAAGCGCCGCCAGTTCACCCGTTCAGTTGTGCCCATCGCCGTCTTTTGTAAGGCCTTGTCTGAAGGATCCGCGCACACTCCGCACAGCCAGACCTCTTTGACCGACAGGCATTCGGCAGTCCGGAAGATGGAGCCCACATTGAAAGCCGAACGCAGATTATCCAGGATCAGCACAATTTGCGAAGCCCTTGCCAGAGCCGCCGGATCAGCTTCCCGGGGGCCGTCATTCCAGGCTTGGGACAGGTTGTAATCCCTATATTCGATCCCTCTCGCGGCTTGATATCTGGCAATGGCCGCAGATATTTGATGCCTGTCGCTGGCGGTATCGAGAGCAGCGTAAAGGGCTTGGGCGGATTCCGGCAGAGGCGGGGTGATCCAGGCCAGGCAGTCCTTGATATTGTCAATGAGTCCGGTTTGCGGATCAGGTGACGCCAGACGCTCATCCAGGCTGTAAAGCAGGCGGCTGATGGCCTTCAGTTGATGTTCGGGGCTTAACGCTTGAAACTTTTTTCTGCTAAAATGCGCAAGGGGTTTCATTGCTCGAGCATCTGAATCAATTTGGCGGCAGTCAGCAGATTTTCAGCGACGTAATCCGGCCGGACAGGCCAGCCATCCAGGCCGTCCAGCATTTCCCGGGCTCCCTCTCCGCTGAGCAAAAGGATGGTCTTCATGCCCGAGTTGTGGCCAAACTCCACATCTGTGCGGCGGTCTCCGATCATCCAGGACAGTCCGGCCTCAAAGACATGCTGGCTTTTGGCGCGTTTGAACATCCCGATGCCGGGTTTGCGGTCTTCATGTTCAATATTATAGGGGGCCACCACGCCATCGGCGAAATATGGGGAATAGTAGATGCCATCGAGGCGAACCTTCTGTTCGGCAAGCAGTTGTTCCATGCGAGCCAGCACCCTTTCCAGAGTGGGAATATCGAAATATCCCCGGGCTATGCCGGATTGGTTGGTGGCCAGAAAAAGCAGGAATCCCATCTTCTTCAGCAGGCGCAAAGCCTCCCCGGTGTAGGGATAGAGCCGGTAAAGGGCGGGATCGTCCAAATAACCGAACTCATCGGGGCTGATACAGCCATCCCTGTCCAAGAAAACGGCTCTTCTAATAGTTCTTGCTGTCACGGGTCTGGAACCTCAGCGCGTCGGGCAGGCTGGTGTTGAACAGGGCTATCCGGTATTCCCAGTATTCGTTGCGGGTGGAGTAGCTCACCTCCAGTTTCCAGCAGTGGAGATCCCTGCTCAGGTTGACGCTTTGCGAGATCAGGTCTTTCTCTTTCAGATTGTAGTAGTTGCCATAGGTAACATACCAGTTGTCGGTTACTTTGAGGGAAGCGTTGAGGCGCAGGTTGCTGGAACTGGGTTCAAAGATACCTTTTTCGCCGGAGATGTCTTGGGAGAGGGTCAGCTTCCAGTTCTCGCTGGAGCTGGTTCCTGATGTTTGGGTGGCGCCGCTCCTCAGGCTGTCAGAATGTTCGTAGGGGCTGAATATCTTGTTCTTTTCGCGGCTGAAATACCTGGTGTAGGGCGCTGTTCCGCTGAGCGAAATGGAGTGGGAGAAATACTGGTTATTCATCTTCCACTTGCCATCGCGCAGCTCGTAAGGATCCTGGCTGAAGCTGAATTGGGAGGAATAGCCCAGGTTGAGGGATTTGAGGTTCAAGGCTGAACCCGGCAGCCTGAAATTTCCCAAACCGAAGGTTCCGGGACTGAAGTTCAGAGTGTGCGAAACAAGGCCCAGCTTCTTTTCCTTCTGCATAAGATTGACGGAACCGCGGGAGTTGAAGGTCAGGATATCGCCTGTCTTTTTGTTGTCTTTGCCATATTTGAGCTGCCATTTATGGTTCAGGCCATAGCTTAGGGATGCTGTTTTGCCACTGCTGTTCAGGCCGATTCCGCCAAAGCTGTAGAACCTGCTGTTATCCGAGAAATCCGGGCTGTAGTTCAAACCCGCGCTTGGGGTCATGATGTGGCGCAGGGAACGCAGCCAGCCCTGTCGGAAGTTGCGAATCCCATAGATGTTGAAGTTGGCGTTGGCGTAGGCTCCATAGTCGTTTCCCCGTACCCAGTTGTCCCCTTTACGGTCGCGGTCAAACCAGCTTTCGCTGTAGTTCAACCCATTCTGGAAATTTAGCCATCCCCTGAATTTCCAGTTATAGGACAGGCCCAGGCGGTGTTTGATTCCGGCGAAATGCTGAGTGAGGTAGTTTGTGTTGGTGGTGTCGGCGGGGTCTATCTCATTGTTCCAGAAAATATCAGCCCAGCCACGGTCGGGATTCCTGCTCGTTCCGGTATGATCCATGCGGAAGCTGTAACTGTAGCTCAGGTTGCTCCACCAGGCGTTGGGACTGCGTGTGGGATTGTAAAACAGCTCATACACAGGGCGGGTTGGCGCGGAAAAACTGACCGCGGGCAAAGAAACCGAAATCCGGTCGTTGATCAGGTCTTCGGTGTAGGTGGCACCCACGTTCAGATAGGAACTGAGCAAGGGCTTGCGGTAGGAAACGGTCGAAGTAACCTTCTGGGCCAGGCTTTCGTCCAGATTGTAGCTGTCTTCCCAGATGCGTTTGCTGCTCACGAAGTCCAGATTGACGTCGAAAGTGGATTTTTCCCCCAGTTCATGGTGGTGCCTGGCACGCAAAGACCAGTCATAATTGGTCTCGTATTGGCCGATGTTCTTTCGGTAGGAAGCATCCAGAGAACCGGAGTAGAGGTAGCGCTTGATATAGTCAGTCGTCAGCCGGGTTTCCCAACCGGTCTTTTCCATCAGGTCCAGGCTGAGGATTATATCGGCATAGCTTTTATACGGATAGTACCATGCTATATTGCGCAGGGTTTTGCCATCCACATAGTTGTATCCCGGTTCAGGCACCAGGAAGCCAGCTCTGCGGCCGCGCTTGATCGAGAGTGTCATAAAGGGAAAGTAGAACACGGGAAAGTGGTTTACATAGGCGATCACGGGCTTGCCTACTATCTTGTCGCCCCGGTAAATGCGCAGTTGCTTGCTGGAAAACCAGAAGTCCGGTTCGGCGTGATCGCAGGTGGTGTAACTGCCATTGTCCACATCGTAGATGTCATCACCCGTCTTGCGTATCTCCTGGCCTGAATAATAGCCGTTTTCCAGCCTGCTGACGCCTCTGGAAAGCAGTCCGGTCTGGCTGTCGATATCATAGGCAACAGTGGTTCCCAGCAGAATCTGGTCTCCATCCTTCATCACCGTGTTGCCGTAGCTGTAAGCTTTTTCCGTCTTCAGGTCGAGCATCAGGGAGTCGCTGCTGATGTCGAAGTTATGATAACGCACGCTGGAACTGCCAAAGAGGCGTATCTGTTCCGCGGAGTAATTGTAGGCTACGCTGTCCGCGGCGTAAAAGAGGGAGTCCAGTTTCGCCGGAGCCAATGAGAGAGTATCCTGTGCGGAAGCGAGATCGGTAATGTTTAGCGGTGCCTCGCTCTGTCCCCACAGCGTCGCCAGAGAGAGCAGGAGCAGCAAGGGCAGGATGAATCTACGCGTCATCCAATTACACCAAAGATATCCGGTTCAGAGTCGTCGCAACCGCTGAGGGGGTTGTCGAAGTCGTATCCCACGCTCAGCACAAACACATCGTTGACATTGGTGACCAAAACCGGGGAAGGTAAGATGTGATGAATTTTCCTAAGCGCTGTGAAGCTGTCGTTATCCCGTAAAACCCGGGTCATGCCGAAGCCTTGCCGATGCAACTGTTTCAGGCTTTTACTGTCAACCATCGCCCCTCCGCTGCCGGGCAGGTTGTCGCTGCCGTCTGTGGCAAAGCAGAACAGGGCGCAGTCTTTATAGCGTGCCAAAGCGCTGGCCATGGACAGGGCAATATGACTGCAACGGCCGCCTGATCCCGATCCCTTGACCTTGACGGGTGTTTCCCCTCCCAACACTTGCAGGAATGGCCGTTTGAGCTTGTAGCGGGGTCTGTGGGCACGTTCCAGCATATATTTCAGCTTGGTGATGAAACCTGTCGCAGGACGATCCTGGAACCCAGCCTCCAGATGCACCTGGAATCCCTGCCTTTTCAGATCAGAAGCAAGTTCCAACGTGAAACTGGCATTATCCCCCACGATGTGGTAAAACACTTTTTTGGAGCCATTCTTGAAAACCCAGGCATCACCTTGTTTCCTGCCCTTTTGCGGGGGAGTGAATGGCCCTGAGGCAAGCACATGGGGATCATTGCCAGGCACATCAGACACGGCGAAGATGTGCACTTTGGAGCAAGCAAGCAGCTTGAGAGCCTTGCCGCCTTTGACCGCGGACATATCCGTTCTTTTCCTGTTGACCTCGTCAATGGCGCTGCCGCTGGAGATAAGTTGTTTGTGGGCATCAATCAATTGAGGGAGCGTCATATCAGGGGGCAGAAGTTCAAAGAGAGCTGAGCCACCTCCGGAAAGCAAGACCACAAGATCATCCCCGGCTGGGATGCCGCGTAGCCAGGCCGCGATCCTGCCGCTGTGGGCAATGCTGTTTTCGTCGGGCAGAGGATGGCCTGCTTCCAAAATTTCAAGGTTTTGGATTTCCCCAAGGGAAAGGCCGTAGCGGGTGAGCACATAGCCATCGTAAGGGATATCCCGCTGCCGCAAATGCTGGGCTGTCATAGAGGCCATTTTCCAAGCCGCTTTGCCGATGGCGAGAATCCTGACCCGGGACGCGAAAACCTGTTTGCCAAGTAACTCAGTCAGTTGCGGATACTGGCAAAAAAGGTGCATGCGCCGCGCGTAAGTATCGTAGATGATATTGTGAAGAGAACTCAATGATAATACCTAAAACAATAATTTTCACCCTTAAAACGCCTTATCCGATTTAGTCAAGTCCATTTTTCGCGACCCGTTTGCGGCCTTGCCGTCCGGAGGGTTCAAATGTAGTTTTGTCCACCCGTATATAGGTTAGATAACTGCAATAAATAAAAATCCTTTACAAAAAAGGGCAGCAGAAAATTGTGGATACTTAATCGTCCTTAGGAGTATAGTTATGTCAGACAAGGTGAGTGAAACCAGCAGCAAATCTGCTATCAAAGAACTGAGAGAAGATTATCTTCGCCTGCTCGAAGAATCCTTTCAAAACAATGCGGAATTCAAAAAAGGCGACGTCGTCGAAGCCCCCATTGTCAGCATCAATGAGAACTATATCATTGTGAACCTGGGTGGCAAGTTCGATGCCTACGCCGATGTCAGCGACTTTGCCGACGAGAAAGGCGTGCTTGGCTACGCCGTCGGAGACACCCTGAAAGGTTATATCGTGGACAGCAACGATCAGGGTTTCGTTATAGGCAAAAGCCTGACCAAACAGCATGTGGATAAGAAATCACTACTGGACGCGTTTGAACGCAAGATTCCCGTGTCCGGAAAGGTCTATGCCGTCACCAAAGGCGGTTTCAATGTTGACGTGTTGGGAGCAAGGGCTTTTTGCCCCGCATCCCAGATCGCTTTGCGCGGCGCGGAAAACAACGAAGCCTACATCGGCAGAACCATGGATTTCCTGGTGATTGAGTGTTCCGAAAGCTGTCGCCGCGTTGTGGTTTCCCGCCGTCAACTGCAAGAGGCGCAGGAGCAGGAAAAGCGCGCCGCGGCTCTTGAACAGCTAAGCATCGGCAGCGTAGTGACCGGCACCGTGATGCGGATGACCAGCTTTGGAGCCTTTGTCGATCTGGGCGGCGTTGAAGGCCTGATGCACGTTTCGGAGATTTCCTGGCAGCATGTGTCACGTCCCCAGGAAGTCCTCAAAATAGGACAGCAGGTGGAAGTGAAGATCCTGGACATTAAAGGCGACAAGATTGCCCTTTCCATGAAAGCCTTGCAGGAAAACCCCTTCACAGCGGCTCTCAGTGAAATAAAGGAAGGCGACACGATCAACTGCCGCGTCCTCAGGCTGCACAGCTTCGGCGCTTTTGCCGAGATCAAACCCGGAGTGGAAGGTCTGATCCCCATCTCCGAAATGAGCCGCAGCCGCAATATATCGCATCCCCGCGAAGTGGTGAAAGAGCAAGACTACGTGGAAGTGCAGATCTTGCGCATCGATCCGGAAACCCAAAAGATTTCCCTTTCCCTCAAGGCTTTGCAAGCCGATCCCTGGGACAATATCGATGAACTGGCCCCGCTGGAAAAACCTTTTGAAGGCATCGTGGAAAGCTCCACAAATTATGGCGTGTTCGTGACCATCACCGAAGGAATAACCGGGCTTCTGCCACGTTCCCGGATACGTAAAACTGACAACTTTAACCCCGGCGACCCCATCACCCTGATGGTTACAGCCGTTGATAAAGAAAACCACCGCGTTACTCTGGATTATATCGACAGATCTCCGGACGAAGTGGTCGAAGAACGCCCCCGCAGGGAATATGAGAACCGCGAGCAGCAGGATTACTCCCGCGGCCCCCGCAGAGGAAGATCGCGCGCCGATGAAGAATGGCGCAAGTATGCCAACCAGAAGGTAACTCCCGCGGACGATAATCCCTTCAAAGACCTGTAAACCGCTTCCATGCAGTCCAAGGACAATCAGTTTATCCAGCTGCGCAAGCAGAAACTGGCCAAGATAATTGCCGCCGGGATAGACCCTTATCCCGTCCGCTCAACCCGCACGCATCAGATTTCCGAGGTTTTGTGCGATAAAGACGGCTGGATCTCCTCCGGGCAGGAAGTGTGCCTGACCGGCAGGCTTGTGGCCATGCGCCGCCAGGGAAAACTGGGCTTTGGCAACCTTGAGGACGCCAGCGGGAAGATCCAGATCTACGTGGCTCAAAACCAGGTTGGTGAAGAAAATTACGAACTTTTCAAGCTCTGCGATCCGGGCGATTTTGTGCAGACAAGGGGCAGCCTCTTTTATACCCAGGCGGGTGAATACTCGCTAAAAGTGCTCGAACTGACTCTGTTGAGTAAAAACATCCGCCCCCTGCCAGCCGTGAAAGAGAAGCTGGTGGATGGCAAGTTGGTGCGATACGACGAATTCTCGGATATTGAGCTGCGCTATCGAAAACGCTATCTGGACCTCCTGCTCAACCCCGAACACCGCAAAGTGTTCATAGTGCGTGCCAAAATCATCAGCGCCATCCGCGACTATCTGGATTCCAGGGATTATACCGAGGTGGAAACCCCCATCCTGCAACCGCTCTATGGCGGCGCCAATGCCAGACCCTTTGTGACCCATCACAACACATTGGATACCGACCTCTATCTGCGCATCGCTACCGAGCTTTACCTGAAAAGGCTGATCGTGGGCGGCTTTGAAAGGGTTTATGAGCTCGGCAAGGACTTCCGCAACGAAGGCATGGACCGCACCCATAATCCGGAATTCACCATGCTGGAGCTTTACGAGGCCTATTCAGACCTCGAAGGCATGATCTCCATAACCGAAGGCATGATCCGCCATCTGGCCACCGATGTGTTGCGCAAGGACGAGTTCCACTATCGCGGGCACACTGTCAACCTCGCCCAGCCATTTTTGCGGGCTCCCATGATCCAACTGGTGAAAGAGCATGTCGGCATCGATCTTTCCGATATGAACTTGGAACGGGCGCTGGCTTTCTGCAAGGAACGCCGGCTGGAGGTTCCCGCGGGTGCCGGAGTGGGCAGACTGATCGCGCTGCTCTTTGAGCACTATGTGGAGGAAAAACTTGTCCAGCCAACCTTTGTGACGGATTTTCCCAAGGAGATCTCACCCCTCGCCAAAGCCAAACCCGGTAACCCGGATCTGGCGGAAAGGTTTGAGCTATTCATTGCCGGACATGAGTTTGCCAATGCCTTCAGCGAGTTGAACGACCCACTGGATCAGCGGGAACGCCTGGAAGCCCAGGCCAGTCTGCGCGCCTTGGGCGATGAAGAAGCCAATGTGGTGGATGAAGACTTTCTGGAAGCCTTGGAATATGGAATGCCGCCCATGGGTGGCATGGGAATCGGCATCGACCGCCTGGTGATGCTGCTCACGGAGAATGACTCCATCAAGGAAGTTATCCTCTTTCCCCAAATGAAGCCCGAATAGACTGATTTTAGCTGTTCCCGCCGTTTTCCAATCCGGTTGGCTTTGCGCAACCGGGATTTTGCATTATATTAATCTCTGTGGGAGAATCATACTTGATACGCAATAATCCCTATTCCACAGACTGGGTGTCAGGCACAAGTCTTGCTTTGCCCTCGTTTGCAAGAATGAGCTAAGTCTATATTTTCC
>DFUX01000026.1 GCA_002379855.1 Cloacimonetes bacterium UBA4175
TGGCAAAGTCTGTTTGCCACAGAGGCCGGAGATCGCTTCCGAACAGGCAACTGCGTTGCCTCTGCCGGACAGACTTCGGCAGCCCCTTTTTCTCCGCTTGCTATTGTCAGTGAGACGATTTGTATTTTTTGGTAAGACTTCATACCCAATTTGGCCACTTAGCTTGAAAGAAATCCAGTAGTTTTGACTTGACAGAATAATAGCGATAGAAAGATTGGTCACACAAGTTTTCCGATTGTGGGGCATTAGCTCAGCTGGGAGAGCGCATGACTGGCAGTCATGAGGTCAGGGGTTCGATCCCCCTATGCTCCACCACAATTTACCCCTTCATCATGTCTCAGGGCAAGGTGAAGGGGAACTTATTTACAGTGATTATTTCGAGGTAAATGATGAAATCGCAGAAACTAACGGCAGAGCTGACCAACCTTTCCAAACAAGCACGCGCCGCGATCCTGAGCATGACCACCCTGGCCGCGTCCGGTCATCCCGGCGGCTCAATGTCGTCCATCGACCTGCTGCTGGCACTCTACGCAGTAGCGCGCCACGACCCCAAAAACCCCCAACTGCCCGACCGCGACAGGATCGTGGTGAGCAATGGGCACATCTCGCCTGCCGTATATTCCGCCCTGGCGCTCAACGGCTACTTTTCCCTGGACAAAGCCGTGTCGCAGTTCAGGCTCTGGGGCAGCATCTTTGAAGGCCATATCGAGCGCGAGGTTCCGGGCGTTGAATGGTCCAGCGGCAACTTGGGGCAAGGCCTCTCCGCCGGTGCTGGCATGGCGCTGGCCTCCAGGATCAACTCCATTCCCTACCGGGTCTATGTGATGATGGGCGATGGCGAACAGCAGAAGGGGCAAATCTCTGAAGCCCGCTGCTTTGCCTTGAAATATGGACTGAACAACCTCTGCACGATCGTCGATTACAACGGCTTGCAGATCAGCGGTGACATCAAAGACGTGATGCCGCAAAACATACGTGCCAACTGGGAATCCGACGGATGGCAGGTGCTGGAGATCGACGGACACGATTTCAGCCAGATCTTTTCCGCCCTGGAAAGCAGCAAAAACAGCCCCGTGCCGGTGATGATCCTGGCTCACACGGTGATGGGAAAGGGCGTTCCTTTCATGGAAAACCAGGCAAAATACCATGGATCAGCCCTGTCTGAAGAACAGCTCGCCGAAGCCCTGAAAATACTCGGGGCGAACAACCGTTTGGGTGAATACAAGAAGCTCAGGGCGGCATTCAAGGCGCCCGCCCAGGCTGTTGACCTGAAACACTTTGAACTGAAGACAGACCTTGAGCCCGGACGCCCGCTGCGTTACGAAAAAGAAACCGACAACCGCAGCGCCTGGGGCAACGCGATCGCCGATCTGGCCAAGACCAATCAGGACAAAGCGACCCCGATCGTGGTAGTGGACTGCGACCTGCAATCCAGCGTGAAAACAGGCGAATTTGCCAGGCTTATGCCCCACAGGTTCATCCAGTCGGGCATCATGGAACAGAACGCCGCAGTATTAAGCGGCGCGCTTTCCGCCAGCGGCATCCAAACCTTCTGGTCTGACTTTGGCATGTTCGGCCTGGATGAAGTGTATAACGCTCAAAGGCTTAACGATATAAACCACACCAATCTCAAGGTGGTGCTCACCCATGTCGGCATCGATGTGGGAGAAGACGGGAAAACACACCATTGCATCGACTACATCGGTTTGATGCGCAACCTTTACAGCTATCGCCTGATCTGTCCAGCAGATCCGAACCAGACCGACAGTGTGATCCGCTGGCTGATAAACCGCTCTGGCAATTACATGGTGACCATGGGCCGCTCAAAAGTGCCAATCATCAAGGGAGAGGATGGAGTTCCGTTCTACGGGCTGGATTATACCTTCGACTATGGCAAAGAGGATATCCTGAGAGTGGGAAACATGGGCAGCATCTTCGTAACCGGCACCCCGGTCGGAAAGGCGGTCAAAGCGGTTGACAAGCTCCGCGAACAGGGAATCTATCTGCAACTGATCTACGTTTCCTGCCCCCTGGCAATCGACAGGGAAACCCTGGAAACCGCCGCCCGCAACAAGATCGTGTTCAGCATCGAAGACCACAATGTCAACAGCGGCCTGGGGTCAATCCTGGCTGACCGGATCGGCGAGGAAAACCTTTGTTGCCGCCTGGTAAAAATCGGCATTCCGGAATATCCCCGTTCAGGTTCTTCCGAAGACCTGTATAATTGGGCTGGATTGAGCAGCCAAAGCATCATAGACCGCATCACGGAAGAACTGCAAAGCTGACCTTGTATGCAAGCCTGATGTCTGAAGCAGAGAATTCAGTTGACTGTTTCGGATATCCTAATATAAATGGCTTTAACGACAGAAACAGGAGATGATGATGAAGTCGCTGAAGACCTATCCAGAAAACTGCGTCGCCTGCCATGTATGCGAGAGCGCGTGTTCAAACCTGTATTTCAAGGTTGACGATCCAGAAAAGTCGAGGATCCGCATCACCGAGACCGACTCACAACCCCGGATGAACGCCTGCACCCAGTGCGGAGTCTGTGTGCAAAGCTGCCCCACGCTGGCGCTGAGCATCAACAGCCAGGGGGTGGTGATGGTCAACCAAGCTCTTTGCATCGGCTGCTACATGTGCATAGCTGCCTGCCCCACCGGATCAATGTTCCGCACCATTGGCGCAATCACCCCCTTCAAATGCGTCGCCTGCGGCGTATGCACCAAGACCTGCCCCGCGGACGCCATCCGCATCGAAGAAAACAAGGAGAGTTAAATATGACAGACCGCAGAATACTGGCTGAATTCAGTTATGAATTGAAACCCGTTATCAAAGGCTACAACAGAAGAACCCTTTACATCGACCTTAGCGGCAAGAAAATAGAATCCAAACCAGTGTCGGACATGATGATAGACAAGTTTGTGGGCGGCAAAGGTTTCGACCTCTATCTGATGTGGCATGGCGTGAAGGACGACACCAAGTGGAACGATCCAGAAAACGAACTCTGCATCGCTTTTGGCCCCTTGTGCGGCAACACCAGCTACCCCGGCAGTGGGAAGTCCATCGTCACCACCATCTCACCCCTGACCGGCATACCTGTGGATTGCAACGTGGGGGGACATTTCGGCCCCTACGCCAAATTCTCCGGCTGGGATGCCATTGAGATTCAGGGCAAGGCAGACGAGGAAGTGATCGTTTACATCGATGGAGACTCTGGCAAGGTTAAGATCCTGAGCGCGCCGGATAAAGAGACCAACAGCCATATCCTGGCAGAAAACCTGATCAACGAGTTTGCTGAAAACCCGGATAAACGGCAGTTTGTGTCGGTAGTGTCCGCAGGTCAGGGCGCCGAAAATGTGCTGATTTCATGCCTGAACTTTTCTTTCTGGGACAAGCGCCGTAAAGTGGCACGCCTCAAACAGGCAGGCAGGGGCGGAACGGGCACCGTGTTGAGAGACAAGAAATTGAAAGCCTTGGTTGTAAAATACTCCGGACTGAAAGGGGATACCAACAATCCAGTGGACTTGGAAACATTGCAAAAAACCGGCCTCAAACTCCACAAAGAGATAGAAGAGGGAGACGCCATCCAGTGCCGCATGCGCGAAGTGGGAACGGCCCATCTGGTGGAGATCATGAACGACTACGACCTCTTGCCGATAAAGAACTTCAAGTATGGCCAGTCGGACGAGGCCAGCAGTCTGTCATCCCTGGAGTTTAAGAAGCTTTTCACCCAAGGCCTGCCTGACGGCTGTTGGTTTGGCTGCTCGCTTTCCTGCTGCAAAGCGGTGGATGGTTTTGTTCCCCGTTCCGGTCCTTACAAAGGCCAGACAGTTTCCGTGGATGGGCCTGAATATGAGACTGTGGGCGGCTGCGGCTCCAACCTTTGCATCTGGGATCCCAAGGATGTGGTCGAGCTCAATTTCTATTGCGACACCTACGGCATCGACACGATCTCATTCGGAACAAGCTGCGCCTTTGCCATGGAATGCTATGAATACGGAATCCTGAACAAAGAACGCACAGGAGGCATCGACCTGACCTGGGGCAATGCCGACGGCGTGTTTGAGCTGATCCATCAAATGGCACGTGGAGAAGGTTTTGGCGTGATCGTTGGACAGGGCGTGAAAAGGATGAAAGAGATCTTTGCCCGCGATTACAACGCCGATCCCAAGCTCTTGCAAGACATTGGCATGGAAGCCAAGGGCCTGGAGTTTTCGCAATACCTGTCCAAGGAATCGCTGGCTCAGCAAGGCGGCTACACTTTTGCCCTCAAGGGGCCCCAACATGACGAAGCCTGGCTGATCTTCATGGATATGGTCAACAACCGTATCCCGACCTTTGAAGACAAAGCCGAAGCGCTGCACTACTTCCCCATGTTCCGCACCTGGTTTGGCTTGCAGGGCCTGTGCAAACTGCCCTGGAATGACATTGAACCAGCCAACAACGCGGAGACGGACGAACCAGCCAAGGTTCCGGAACACGTGCAGAACTATGTGGACATCTATAAAGCCATCACAGGCAAACCGATGGATAAACATGAACTGATCCGCCAGTCCGAACGGGTCTATAACTTCCAAAAGGTCTTTTGCATGAGGATGGGCAAGGGCCGCCGCAGCGATGACATTCCACCCTATCGCGCCGTGGGACCTGTTACCGAGGAAGAATACCTCTCCCGCCAGGAACGTTACGATTCGCTGTTGCAGAGCAAACAAGGAATCGATCCTGCCGGCAAATCCACAGCGGAAAAGATGAGCCTGCTGCGCGAATACCGCGAAGACCAGTATCAACAACTGATCGATGCAGTGTACAAACGCAAAGGCTGGACTCCCGAGGGCGTTCCCACCACTGAACACCTTCAGTCCATTGGCATGGACCTGCCTGAAGTGATCGAGGTTGTGAAACGCTATCTCTAATTAAGATCAAGTCAGATAATAAAACCGGAACGGCTGTTCCGGTTTTTTACTTGTTGCTAAAAAACCGCTGAGCTCATTGCGTGAACCCAGCGGTTAGTTCTAATCTGTTTCTGTCTCGGGGGTTACTTCATCCCCAGCAGTTCCTTCAGGTGTTTCACATATACTTCCGCGCCACCTTCCTGATATCCGGTGCGGGTAATTTCTTCACCCTTACCGTCAATCAGCACGATGGTGGGAAACCCTTGAATCTCGTACTTTTCAGCCAAAGCCTGGTTGGCTTTTTGGACTTCCTGAGGAAGCTTGGTTTTCTGGGGGAAATCGACCTTCAACAGCACGAAGTTGTCGCCGGCAAATTTCAGAAAGGCTTCTTGTTCAAAGACCTCGCCGCTCAAGAGCTGGCACCAGTAGCACCAATCAGAGCCGGTGAAGTTGACCAGTACCGGACGCTCCAGTTCCCTGGCATAAAGCAGGGCCTGGTCATAATCTGCGATCCAGGTTCCCGGTTCGTAAGAGGAAGCTTCGCCAGCCTGCCCCTCAGTTTCTTGCTGCAACTCATCGGTCGCTTCCACTTCCTGTTGCGTGCAGCCCAAGACCGTGACAACAGAGATCATGATCACTATCAGTAAATATCTCACTGTTCTACCTCCTGGTTATTGATGAATATCTTAACAATTATCCGCGCGGATTTTTGCAGCATCGCGTACACGCCGCAATACTTCTGCGTGGAAAGGGTTACGGCTTTTACGAGCTTCTCCGGGGACAGATCGCTCCCTTCGAAGTGGAAATTGAATCTGATAGTGTGATAGGTAACCGGATGCTCGGAAGTGGAATCCGCTTCGGTGTCGATCCGCAGGGTAAAACCTCCCACCCTCATCTTTTCCAGTATGGACACCACGTCCATTCCAGAGCAACCGCTAAGGGCCGCGAGTAAAAGTGGTTTGGGCCTGGGTCCACGATTTTCGCCGCCACTCCCCCTATCGGCATCCATTATCAGATGGTGGCCATTGATATCAGCGTCGAAAGCCAGACCCCCAACCCATGTGGCAGAGGTCTTACTGCTCATCAAAGATCCACTAAGGTGGCTTTCAGCACCTCTTCATACTTATCGACATAGGTCTTCAGCGCTTTGTAAACGCCTTCGACATCTTTGTCCGGGATCCGCGCCAAAATCTTTTTTTGCTGATCCACAATGGTCTGCTGGCTGTTTTCTGCCAGTTTTTTACCTTTGTCGGTAATGATGGCAAACCAACACCTGCGGTCTTTCTCAGATGGCTTGCGTTGAACCAGTTTTTTGCTCACCAGATTATCCATGATACGGGTGATGCGGCTGTGGGAAACGTTGAGAACCCTGGCCAATTCATTCATGTTAACAGGTGTTTTCACCTTGAACAGGTGGTTTAGCAATTGGCACTCCATTTTACCCGCTTGAAGACAAGCTTTTTGCGCGTAGTCGATCTCGCTAAGCACTACCTGCAGACGTGTGATTAGGCCATGAAAGCTTTCAGCAGTGACTTTCATTTTTCTCTCCTTTCTATTTTCTTTGCAACAGCTGGTCGATCTTAACCCTGTCAAAACCGACCACCGCCGTATTATTTATCCAGATCTGGGGCACGCCCATCTGACCAGTTTTTCTCTGCATTACATCGAGAGCTCTGGCATCTTGGGAAACATCCACGTATTTATATTGATAACCTTTAGATTTAAGGTAATCCTTTACTTTTGTACACCAGGAACAGGTTGGCGTTCCAAAAACAACTATATTCTTGTTCATATTTTTGCGACCTCTGATTATTATAATAATGAGTGTTTTATGAAATGCAAGGAAAACTTTCCAGAATTCGATGTTTTTTTGGATAAAGCCAGAAGGGAAAAAGAACACCCCTTTTCCCACGAAAAAACTTCTTGCCTGTTTTGGGCAAATCCAAAAGGCTGTAACCTGATACAGGAGAAAACATGGCTACTACTTTTTTTTGCACAGATTGCGGATTCGAAACCTCCAAATGGAGCGGGAAATGTCCATCCTGCGGCAGTTGGGCTACTCTCAAGGAAAGCACCCGGGTCACCGGCAAAGCCAACAAAGGCGGAAGCCCCGACCATCGCGCACCCAAACCTGAGAGAATGAAGGATATCAAGAAACCGCCCCTTGCCAGAATACCCACCCAGATCGGTGAGTTTGACTTGGTGATCGGGGGCGGGATCGTGAGCGGCATGCTGGTGTTGATCGGGGGCGAGCCCGGTATCGGAAAATCCACTCTGATGATGCAGCTATCGCAATGGATGGGTGTCCAAAGCAAGAAAGTGCTTTATGTGTCGGGTGAAGAAAGCCCGGAACAGATCAGCCTCCGCAGCGCCCGGCTGGGTGTGGACAGTGAAAACATCTGGCTGCTCTGCACCAACGACGCGGAGCATGTGATCAACGCCGTTGAGGAAAACCAGCCCGACATCCTGATTGTGGACTCCATCCAGTCTGTGAGCCTGCCCAGCCTGGATTCGGTACCCGGCAGCATCACCCAGCTCAGGGAAACCTGCAACCGCTTGATGCGATGCGCCAAAACGCTAAACATACCTGTCTTTATGGTAGGCCATGTGACCAAGGAAGGATTTGTAGCCGGTCCCAAGATTATCGAACACATTGTGGATACAGTCCTCTATTTCGAAGGCGAGCTCAAAGGCCAATACAAGATCCTGAGAGCGGTAAAGAACCGCTTTGGCTCCACCAACGAGATCGGTATTTTCGAGATGACATCCCAGGGCTTGATACCGGTGCCCAATCCCAACCACATCTTCCTGTCGGATGAAGCTCTGCATATTGGAACCTCGATCGGCTGCGTGGTGGAGGGCTCGCGTTCCTTCATTGTGGAGGTGCAATCGCTGGCCACAAGCTCAAACTACGGCACACCCCAACGGGTGGTAGTGGGCTTGGAACAAAAAAAGCTGGCCATCCTGCTGGCCATCCTGGAAAAAAACCTCGCTCTATATCTACGCTCCAGCGATGTCTTCATCAATCTGGCAGGTGGTATCCGCAGTTCAGACCCCAGCCTCGATCTTGCCATCCTGGCTGCCATCATCTCCAGCCTGAAAGACAAGCCCCTGCCGGACAAAGCAGTATTCATCGGCGAGGTGGGCCTCAACGGAGAGATCAGGCCAGTCCCCCAGTTGGATCAGAGGATCAACGAAGCCACCAAACTGGGTTACGACAGAATTTTTGTTTCTGGCCATGCCAAAACCAGGCAGCGCAACAAGGTAACCAAAATCAAAGATGTTCGCGAACTCTACAATGCCTGCCTTGGCGATGCCCGCTGAGAAAGTTGACGCGGAACGCCTCTCTCCTGTCTCCACGGGGTTACTGGCCTGCTTCCAAATGAATGTGGCTTTTGTTACCCGGCAGGCAACCTCTTTGCCCCCATTTCCTGCGCATAAGGACATCGTTTCCGAGAGGGGCATTGCCTTGACATCACCCTTAGTCATCCTTAACCCGGTTCGGGATGACCTAAGGAACATACCCTAACGCCATGCAGGCCAAAACGATACACATCCTGGAAAGACGGTGTCTCCAATCTTGGAGTTTGTATCATTGAAGAACACTATTGACAAATATCCCAGCCCCTCCTGCTGTCAGTGAAGAAGAATGCTTCTTGACAACAAATGGGGTGAAAATAGCCTAACGCCATGAACTCAAAATACTTGTTGATAATAATAATTGCCTCACTGTGCATTGTGGGACTGTACCAATGCTCGGTGGCAGGCAAGGCAAGTTATCCGGAATACAGGGTCAACTTGGGACAGGTGGCAGATTTTGAACTGCGTGCCCCTTTCGATTTCCCTCTGTTGAAAAGCGAAGAACAACTCGAGCAGGATCAAAAGCAAGCTCTGGACAAGCTGGAAAAGCCCTATTATCTGGATATGGATATCCTTTTCGCGGCGCATCGCAACATCGATGAGCTGTTTGAAACGCTATACACAGCCGCGGAAGATGGAAATATCCGTGCCTTGCGCGACAAGGTCCAAAAATCCGGATACCTGCTGGATGAGACATCCTTGAAACTGGTTACCAATCCCGCGCGGCTGGCATCCGCCCACACCGCTATCAAAGAAGCAATGAGCGAAATCTACCGCACCGGCGTTTACAGCGAGATCTATACCGACCATATCCAACTGGTAACCGGCAACGACCTCTCCAGGCAAAGCCTGTCCAAATTCTATCAGCTGGAACAAGCTAAACGGAAGCTGGCAGGCAGCCTGAGCGACCCCTGGACGGTTAACCTGGTCCGCAACAATGCCTCCCTGATCTTGAAGCCAAATCTGCTGATAGACCAGGCCAGATACGAAGAAATGGCAACCGAAGCCATCGCTTCCGTACCTGTCAGCTCAGGAGAGATCCTTAAAGACGAAAAGATCATCCGCAAAGGCGACAGGATAAACAGCAAAGACCTGAATGCCTTGAGATCGCTGACCGAAGAGTATAAAAGCAGGGATATCAAAAAATCCCCGCTGCGCCAATTGCTGGGCTTTACGGGGCTGTTGCTCTATGTATTTGCCATCCTCTTCGCCTTTACCTATCACTATCAGAACAGCGAACTGCACACCAAGGAATCCGGCCCCAGCTTTATTACTTTGGTACTCGGACTGATTCTGGGTGTGTTGCTGGCTTTGCTGTGCAATCTGCTCGGCTTGGAAAGCAGCCTGATCCCCTTTGCCATGCTTAGCATTGCGGCAGCTTTGCTGCTTGGTTTCAATTTCGCCCTGACCTTTTGCCTTAGTTCGTTGTTGCTGATTATGCCATTTATCAATTGGGATGCGGAGGGAGCCATCATTCTGCTTCTATCATCATTCATCTTGTTGGTGATGATCAGGGTGCAGCGCACCCAGCACGAGTATCTGCGAATCTGGCTCTATCTCATCTGCTCCCTGGCTCTGGTCTCTGTCGCCACAGGTATGCATTTGGGAAGCAACGCCGACACCCTGGCGCGCAGCCTGGGCTACCTGGTGTTGTCCTCGATAGTATCAGTGCTTGGCGCTGCGGCGATAGTGGCGTTTTTTGAAAAGAGATGGAACAGGGCTACCAAGCAGGTGCTGTTGGAGCTTTTGGATTTTGGCCACCCCTTGCTTAAAAAGTTGGCAACCACTGCTGAAGGCACCTATCACCACTCCCTGATTGTTGGCAATCTGGCAGAACGGGCTGCTGAAGCGATTGGAGCCAATCCCCTCCTGGCCAGGGTAGGCAGCTACTATCATGATATCGGCAAGATCGTGAATACCGAAATCTTTACGGAAAACAACGAAAACTCCTCCGATGTCCACCAACAATTTACTGCTCAGGAGAGCGCCCACATGATCCGCGACCATGTGAAGGAAGGTGTTACGCTGGCTACAAAATACGAGATCCCCAAACCTGTTATTGACATCATTGTCCAACACCATGGCACCAGCTGCATCCGCTATTTTTTAGAAGAAGCTCAACGTGGAGGGGAGGAAGTGGACAAGACTCAGTTTCAATACCCAGGTCCCCTTCCCCAGAGCAAGGAAGCGGCGCTGGTGATGCTGGCAGATATCGTGGAATCGACCACCAAAGCCAAACAACTCAACAACGAACAGGATATCGTGCGGATCATCGACACAACCATCCAGCGTATGATAGGGGAAGGCCAGCTGCGGGAGGCACCCATCACTTTCAAAGAACTGGAATTGGCTAAGGAAGCCATGATACCTGTTTTGGAAAGCATTTACCGCAAGCGTTTGGATTATCCAGAAATCAAAAGCCAATGACAGACTGCCAATTCAACCTGATAAATCAAAGCGGGTGCGAGGTCAACGAACAGCTCTTGAAAAGTTGCTTTCAATTGGTCTGCCAAGGTGAATCCCCACGCCAGGGTTTTGAACTGAATCTTGTTCTCTGCACTGATAGGGAGATGCAAAAATTCAACCGGATCTACCGGGGCAGCGAGTCGGTCACCGATGTTTTAAGCTTTTGCTCCCAGGGCAGCCGGGATCCTTCTCTGCCCGCATCTATTACCCCCAGTCATGATATTATCATTGACACAAATCAGATTGACAGGCAGAAGGGAAAAAAGAGTTTTGAATGGGAATTGGTGAAGGTATTTATCCACGGATTACTGCATGTCTTTGGTTATGACCACCTTCGCCATGAAGATCGTAAAGAAATGCAGGATAAAGAGTTTCATTACAATAATATTATACAAGGTGAGTAAGCTTTGGACGACGGCTCAGCGTTTATACTGATTTTATTGTTGCTGTTATCCGCCTTTTTTTCAGGTTCGGAAACAGCGTTTTTTTCACTCTCCAGAATATACTTAAAGAAACTGGAAAACAAAAAGACGGCGCAGTCCCGCAGGATTCTTTCCCTGCTGGGCAAACCAAGACAATTGCTTGTCACCATTCTCTTTGGCAATACCTTTGTGAACATGGGTATTTCCTCGCTGTCAACCCTGATCGCTATCGGAATAGCCGACAGAAACAACTGGAACCTTTCCTCCGTGGTAACCCTGCAGGTAATAATCACCACGTCGGTGGTGCTGATCTTTGGAGAAATCCTGCCTAAACTGATCGCCCTGGCAACCGCAACTGGCTTTGCCAATCTGGCAAGCCTGCCCCTGCAGCTCATCAGCTATGTGCTGCATCCTCTGGTGTGGCTGGTGGACCGCTTCAGTTTGCTGCTTTCAAAAAAGCAACTGGATGACAAACATCTGAGCAGTAAATTTACCACTGAGGAGTTCCATAACCTGATCCAGAGTGAGAGCTCACACAATAGCTTGGAAGAGCACGAGAAAAAGATTCTGGTTGGCTTGTTTCGCTTCCGGGAAGCGGAACTTACCGAGATTTACACCCCCCGCGTAAAGATAACTGCCATCGAGGAAAAGCAAAGCCTGGAAGAACTGCGCGACCTTATCCTTGCCACTGGATACTCCAGAATTCCGGTTTACCGGGAAACCATCGATGACATCATTGGCATCGTGTATGTCAAAGACCTCCTGATGTATCCTGAAAAGAACAGCATCACGGAGTTCATGCGACCAGCCTGGTTTGTGACCGAAAACATGAAAGTGCAGTCCCTGCTCAACCAATTCAAGATCAAAAAAATGCAGCTTGCAGTCGTGGTTGATGAATATGGCGGGACATCGGGTATAATATCCTTGGAGGATATTCTGGAAGAGATCGTGGGCGAGATCCACGACGAACACGATCACGAAGAGATGCCGGAGCTGTTGCGCAAGGAAGACGGTTCCTATATCCTGAGCGGAAGCGTCAATATCCGCCAGTTGAACCAGGAGTTTTCCATCGACATCGATCCTGAGGAATACGATAACCTGGCCGAGTATCTCTTATCCCAGTTCAATCATGTGCCAGCAACCGGGGAAATACATCGCATGGATGAACTCCTTGAGTTCCGGATCCTTGAAAGCGATGGAAAAAGCATCAAGCGGGTGCAGGTCATCAAGTTAGCCAATGAGTTGTAAGAATCTGGCTTGCGCCATCCTGTTTTGCATCTGTGCAGTTCTGTTGCCGGGATTGTCTCTTGAATACGATATCAGATCCCTCGGGCTCAAGATAGCCGATCTTAGCCTCAATTGCTCGGTTGCGGATGGATACATTGAGGCCTCGGCTGAGAGCGAGGAAAGCTCAGCATTTTTCCCCAGTTTGGACAACCAATACCGCAGCGAGTTCGATGAGAACTTCCTGCCCCGCAAATATCTGCGCAAGATCAAGCAAACCAAACTTTCGGACCAAGTCGAGGTCAGCTATTTCCACTTCGCTCATTACGCCAAGGTTAATCAGCAAAATGGCAAGCGAAGCTTCAGTTATGCTGTCGCGGACAGCACCCGCGACATCTTCAGCCTGCTGGCCATGCTGATCGGCGGCAGAGCGAAACCGGGAGAATACAGCGTGGATGGAAATGGCCAGTTATGGACGGCGTACTTGAGCAAAGAAGGCAGAGAACGCATCCGCACCAATTTGGGCAGATTCAGTTGCACCAAGTACGCACTCCGTTTCAAACCGCAATCCCCGGATAAGATGCCATATGTGGATATGGTCACCCACAATCTGCTCAAGGAAGACTGCAAACTTACGCTGTGGATTTCCGAAGACCTGATTCCCCTGAAAGCGGTGGTCAACAGAGGCCTCATTTCCATGAGCTGGGAAATCAGAGACTATCAGAACTGATGAAGAAAATCAAACCCGTGTATTATTATCTGGCAACCCTGTGTTGGTGGGCCGCGATCTGGACCGCGTCCTCAATCCCAACCAACAAACTGCCTTCGATAAACATCCTTGGCTGGGACAAGCTGGCGCACACAGGTGTGTATTTTGTCCTCGCCCTCTTGGTAAACAAAAGCATGAAGCTTCTGGGTGTATCCAGGAAAAAAGCTGTCTGGGTGTATCTTGTCTTACTCGCCACAGCCGCTCTGGATGAAGCCCATCAGGCGTTTATACCAGGCAGGCGGGTAACAGTTTGGGATTTTGCCGCCAATGGAACTGGCCTGGCCCTGGGATTTCTGCTACTGCAACTGAAACATGATAAAAGCAGATAGTCTCTGTCTGAGTCTTGGCGGACGGCCTGTCCTGAAAGACATCAGTTTTACCCTGGAAGATACCGATAATCTGATCATACTCGGCCGCAGCGGTTCGGGCAAGACCGTCTTGATCAAGACTCTGATGGGGCTCCATGTTCCCGATTCCGGTACGGTCACGGTCGATGGCAGGGATGTTTACGCGGCGCGTAATCTCTCCAACGCGGAGTTGAAGCATGAGTTTGCCATGGTGTTTCAAAACGCCGCCTTGCTGGATTCCTTCACGGTTTTTCAGAATGTAGCCCTCCCCCTCTTTGAGCGGGGTGAAAAGGACTATGCCAGAGCTTTGGATCGGGCCACCCGCTGCCTGGCGATTGTGGGTTTGGAAGATACCTTGGATAAATTCCCTTCCGAATTGAGCGGAGGCATGAAAAAAAGAGTCGGCATAGCCCGGGCCTTGGTCTATGAACCGCGCTATATCATCTTCGACGAGCCTGTTTCTGGTTTGGACCCCATCACCGCTAAAGAAGTGCTCTACTATATCACCCAGATCATCCGCTCTGCCCGGGCCACGACAATCACCATCACCCACGATATCAGAAATCTGGAGGAGATCGGCAACATGGTGCTGTTTCTGGAAGCGGGAAATTGCTTGTATTACGGCCCAGTGGCTGAACTGCATTCCCACAAGAATTCTTTTATCCAGGAATTTTTGGGGGCTACGCAATGAATCAGCCTTTCAACAAAGCTTTACTCGTGCTTGCCTTTCTCACTGCCACAGCCTGCAGTGTTCAGATCGCGGAAAACCTGATCATGCGCTTGTTGCCTCTACCCTTTATCCGCATAGGCTTGTCCAACGTTATAATCCTCTATCTGATCCAGCGAAAACAGGTTCTGAACGCTGTAATTGTCAATGTCACCAAGTCTTTGGTGGGTGGATTAGCCACCTTTACCCTGCTTAGCCCTGGTACCCTGCTATCTCTGGGAGGTGGCTTCGCGGCTGTGCTTGTGATGTGGGCAGCAGACCGTCTGCCTCTGGGGTTCAGCGTTTTTGGCATCAGTGTCCTGGGAGCGGTTGCCCACAATCTGGTCCAGCTCTCGATCGTGAAAAGCGTCGTGTTGCCTCAGGCCGATGTTTTTATATTGACACCAATCCTGCTGGTTTTAGCTTTGCTTGGTGGTTTTGTAACTGCATGGATACTGTTGGCCGTGCAGGCAAAGTATCAACTACAGAGATTTAACGATGGCGATTAAAAAGACCAAGAATTGGAATAAGTTCCTAACATATGCAGGCATAGCCTTTTGTGTGCTGTTTGGCATCTTCTTGGGAGCCTTTTGGTTCTATCAGGATGAACTGCCGCCCACCAGCGAGTTGCGCAATTACACTCTGCGCACAGGCAGTGAAGTGTACGATCGCAACGGCCGCATGATCTATATCTTTGCCTTCGAAAAGCGCAAGTTGGTATCACTCAAAGAACTGCCCCCCCATCTGATCGACGCCTTGCTGGTAACCGAGGACAAGAGGTTTTACAGCCACTTTGGCATCGATCCAATCAGCAACGTGAGAGCCCTGCTGGTCGATATAATCACCATGGATTTCTCGCAGGGTGCAAGCACCATTACCCAACAAATGGCCAGGAATATGTTTCTCACCCTGGACAAAAAGATCTCCCGCAAGATGAAGGAAGTCATCCTCGCCTTGAGGATAGAGGCCACTTTCTCCAAAGACGAGATTCTGGAGATCTACTTTAACAAGATCTTCTGGGGAGAACAAAACCACGGAGTGGAAACTGCCTCCCTGTATTACTTTGACAAACACGCAAGGGACCTGACCATTGCCGAGTCCGCCATGCTGGTGGGCATGATCCAAAGACCCAACTATTATGACCCAAACAAACACCCTGAACAGGCCAAGCAGCGGCGTGACATGGTGCTCAAGCGCATGTATAAATCCAGAAAGATCAGTGAAGACGAGTACAACGCGGCAGTAGCCACACCGGTGAATCCCAAACTGGCTGGCGGCAACCGCTTTTCCAGAGACTACTTCATAGAGTATGTAAGGCTCTACCTGGAAAAGAAGTATGGCACAGACCGTTTGTTTGAAGGCGGCCTGAAAATCTATACCACATTGGACAACGACCTGTCCACCTACGCGGATTCGGTCATGAACGCCTATCTGACCAGAGTGGAAAACTCCGGCAACTTTACCCATAAGTATTCACAGGTACCCAAGGAGGTTGTGGATATCAACACGAAGTATATTCAAGGCGGCTTGGTGCTGATGGAAAATAAAACCGGGTATGTACGCGCCTTGATTGGCGGCAGAAGCTTCAAACACAATAAATTCAACCGCATGACCCAAGCCAGGCGCCAGCCCGGATCGGCTATCAAACCCATATATTACACTCTGGCGGTGGAAAAAGGCTACACGCCTGCCACAGTTATCAACGACGCGCCCATTTCCTTCGGTTCGGGAGAATCGAGGTGGACTCCCCAAAACGCAAACATGTCCTACCGCGGCTACATCAGGATGCGCGTAGCTTTGCAATGGTCTGTAAATATCTGGGCGGTAAAGTGTGCCTCGGATATCGGGCTGAACACCGTTAACGATGCTTTCAGGCGTTTTGGTATCAGGCCATACAAAGATAAGCTTGATGATCTCTCCGCGGCTTTGGGCAGCCATGAAGTGGTTCCAATTAGCCTGATCTCGGGCTACACTGCCTTTCCCAATGGCGGCACCCGGGTTACACCCGTGTTCATCACCAAAGTGGAGGATACGAAAGGCCATGTCCTGGAAAGAATCAGCACCACCAGAACCAAGGTCTGTTCTCCTCAGGTGGCATATATCATGACCAGCATGCTGCAAACCGTTGCCAGTTCAGGCACTGGCGCCAGCTCACGCAACGGTTATTACTGGCAAAATGCCGGTAAGACGGGTACCACCGACAACTACAACGATTCATGGTTCATTGGCTTTAACAAGGCTTTTACGCTTGGTATCTGGATGGGATTCGACAACACAAAGGTAAAATCTGGCTCTGCCACGGCTGTGAGCATCTGGGGTCCCATTATGACCAAGGCGATCAGGCTGGATAACCGCGGACGCACTCCCGCCGCGGGTGATCCCCGCTATTCATTCAGCGAACCAGAAGGGATCGTGCAGCAAAACATCAATCCCCGCACTGGGCATGCAGTTTCCTCTGGAGGAATACCGGAAGTCTTCATCGAGGGCGAGGTTCCCCCAACAGTCAGAGATACTCTCAAATACAATTTCTACCCTACCAGTTGGGGTTATCAAGACAGTTTCCAATAGGTTCTGATATTTTGCTGCGCGATATACTCTTTGTGATTCTCTGCTTTTTGATTGGCTCCGGCTTTGTCACCTACATAGTTTTTTGCATCCGTTTCTGGTTTGGCTACAAGAATTACACCCCAGTGAAAAGCTTCCGCAAGCGTACTGTCTCGGTGATCGTGGTTACCCGCAATGAAGGCAGGAATCTGCCCACCTTGCTTACCGCGCTGGTCAATCAGGATTACCCTCGGGATCTGTATGAGATCATAATTGCCGATGATGCTTCGGAGGACGACACCGCGGAGCTTGTGGCCAGACACATGGATCTTGGAGTCAGGCTGCTCTATTTAAGCATCCCCGGCCGGGACAAAGTGTTTTCTCCCAAGAAAAATGCGCTCAAGCAAGCGATAGCTGCCTCCAACGGAGAGATCATCATCACCACCGATGCCGACTGCATCGTACCCCTCACCTGGATCACATCCATGATCGAGGCCTTTGCCGATGACGTATCCATGGTCGCCGGTTATTCGCGCACCAAACTTGAAAGCTGGGATAAGGCATCCTTGGTGCAGAAATACGAGCATTTTGACTTTGCGGGCACCTATATGGTGTTAGGTGGGGGTTACACGATCGGTAGAAGCTGGGCCTGCATAGGTCAGAATCTGGCTTATACCCGGGCTGCTTTTGAGTCTGTGGGGGGCTTTTCCAAAATCGAACATCTGATCTCCGGGGATGACGTCAACCTGCTGCAACTTATGCGCCGCGCCGGACACCGGATCATTTTCAATTTCGACAAACGGAGTTTTGTGCACACCCTTCCTGTCAAAAGCTGGAAACAGCTTACCAACCAGCGCTCCCGCTGGGCGTCAAACATGAAGTATCAGCTCAAGTTCGATCCGGAATTCTTCTTCATCCTCCTATCCATGGCTTTCATGTATTGGGGAGGCATCCTGATGCTGGCCTTCAACTGGAAGCTCGCCCTGCTCATCTACGCGTTTCGCATCCTGGTGGAAAACATCTTCTTTAGTTACGCCAGGTCGCACTTTGAGGTGTCCGCTAAAATGATGCTCTTCTACCCCATTTGGCTGCTGATTCAGAACTTCTTTTTGGTCTTCACCATGGTGCTGGGGCAATTTAACCTCTTCGTATGGCATGGCAAAAAGCCCTATAAAAGGAGCAAGGCATGATAATTTTCGACGATTTGCAGGCTGCTGCCTTTTACCCCCTGACCCTCAGCAGAAGCGTGGGCGATCTGCGCTGCGGCATCCTGAAGCTGCGGCAGAGACTGCAGGAACTTTTGCACGATGAAGACAGCGCGGTCTGGATTGAACCCCGCCTGGTCAGGCTTTACCGGGAACGCCATTCGGACTGGAACGTGAACCGGCACCCCGCCGCAGAAACCTTGTGGGTGAATTCCCGCCTGCGCCCCTTACCCGAAAACATCGAAGCCGTCCAAAGCCTCAAAAGCGGAGAATGCCTTGTTTCCGGCAGCGCGCCGGTGGCCTTCAGGGGCCTGCCCGCCCCGGAATTTACCCTTGCCGCGGATTACTTTGCGCAAGCCGGATACAAGATCATAGCCTTGGAATCCTGCCTCTACCGCAACCTCAGCGATCTGATTCAGGACAACGCGCGGCTGCTGGCCTTTGATTTCGACCATTTTTTCCACGATAAGGATGAGGAATTTGATACCGAGCCCGGCGTCACGGTGCTGAATCCCTATCAGGTATGGATAGCGGAAGATGTTCAACTCAAGCCTGGCGTCGTGCTGGATGCCTCTGAAGGCCCGATCGTGCTGGACGGCGGCGTCAGGATCTTGCCCAACTCCGTCATCATGGGCCCCGCCTACATTGGCAAATCAAGCCTCATCAAAGCGGGTGCGAAGATTTACGGAGGCACCTCCATCGGCCCGGTCTGCAAGGTCGGCGGAGAGGTGGAAGGCAGCATCTTCCAGGCCTACTCAAACAAGCAACACGATGGCTTTTTGGGCCATAGCTTCATCGGGGAATGGGTCAACATCGGCGCCGACACCAACAACAGCGACCTCAAAAACACCTATAAAAACGTGGCCTTCCATTCCTATCTCGAAAATGCCAGGATAGACAGCGGCACTATGTTTCTGGGAACCATGGTGGGAGACCACACAAAGCTTGGCATCAACTGCAGCATCAATACCGGATCTGTGATTGGCGTGGGCTGCAACCTCTGGGATTCCGACCTGATCTCGGATTTTATCCCCGATTTTTCCTGGGGGCCTGCCCGGGAGCTCACATCCTATCGTTTTGACGCCTTCTGTCAGGTCGCGGCCACCGTAAAAAGCAGGCGCGGCCTGTCCTTCACGGAGGCTGAAGAGGAGCTTTACTCCCGGATACACGCCGCGCGGCTCGCCCAGATCTAATACACGCATGGAGTTATAATGCAAGAATATATAGAAGTGGAATTTCGCTCCGGGCGCCTGGGTTACTACCAGAACACCCAGAATCTGCCCCTCAAGCCGGAAGAACTGATCATTGTGGAAGTGGAGCGGGGCGAAGATATCGCCCAAATCGTCCACCTGAGCATCAGCGAAAAAGAGCTTGATGCTCAACAGACTGGAAAAGGCTACGGCATCCGCCGCATCGCCACCCAGGAAGATATCGACAAGATGCGCAACCTGCCCTCGGAGGAGGAGAAAGCAGCCACTATCTTTGTGGATATCCTGCAGCGCTACCCTTTCGCCATGAAACTGATTGAAACTATTTACCAGTTCGATGGCAACAAGCTCACTTTTTTCTTCACCGCCGATGGACGCATCGACTTTCGCGTCTTTGTGCGCGAACTGGCCAATGTTTTCCGCACCCGCATCGAGCTTCATCAGACCACAGGCAGGGATGAAGCCAAGCGGCTGGGCGGCTTTGGCATGTGCGGCGTGCAATACTGCTGCGGAAGCTTTCTCAAACGCTTCAATCAGGTCACGATCAAAATGGCAAAAGACCAAAACCTGGCTGGCAACCTCTCCAAAATCTCTGGCCCTTGCGGGCGCTTGCTCTGCTGCCTCAACTTTGAAGAGGATTTTTATCTGGAAGAAAGCCGCGATTACCCGATACCCGGCACCTGCGTGGAGCTAAAAGGCAAAAAGGTGTATGTGTTCAAAACCGATATCCTGAACAAACGCGTCCATCTTTCCGATGAAAACCAAGCCGTCACTGACATCGATCTGGAAGCCTTCAAAAAGTTGAAAGTGCTCACTGTTCCGGAAATCGAGATATGCTAAACAGCATCTACGGCATCTACCCGCCGGATCTTTTACTTTTTTTGGGAAAAGACTTCCCCGCCTACCGGGGCAAACAGTTGCTGGACTGGCTGTATCGCAAGTTCGTCTTCGAGCCGGAGCGGATGACCAATCTGCCCGCCGGGTTTCGCGAACACCTGAGCCGCAGCTTCGATTTCAGCGTTCCCGCCATAGATCAGGAACTGCTGTCCTCCGATGGCAGCAGAAAGTTTCGTCTGGTGCTGGCCGACGGCGTCCGCGTCGAAATGGTCTTGATGCCCGAAGCCAAAAAACTGACCCTCTGCGTCTCTTCCCAGGTGGGCTGTGCCCGAACCTGCGCCTTTTGCGCCACCGGAAGAATGGGCCTCAGCCGCAATCTGCAGACGCATGAGATCGTGCAGCAGGTGCTCCTGGCCCGCAAAATAGCCGGAACCCCCATCACCAACCTGGTTTTTATGGGTATGGGCGAGCCAATGGACAACCTCGACAACGTCCTGGACGCCCTCAAACTGCTCCAGCACGACAGCACCCTCAAACTCAGCCCCCGGCGCACCACCCTCTCCACCTGCGGGGTCGTGCCCGGCATCCACAAGCTGACCGGGTCCGGCGTCAAAGTCAAACTGGCGGTGTCGCTCAACGCCGCTTCCGACGATATCCGTGGCTCCCTGATGCCGGTCAATCACAGGTTTCCCCTGGATATCCTCAAAAAGTCTTTGCTCAACTATCAGAGGCGCAGCCCCTTCCGCATCACCCTGGAATACATCCTGATCCCGGAGGTGAACATGAGCGGCCAGGACCTGAAGCATCTGCGCAAATTCTGCTCAGACCTCTCCTGCAAAATCAACTTCATCCCCTACAACCCCGTTCCGGCCCTCTCCTACCGCAGCCCCACCGAGGCTGAAATAGACGCCTTTCTCAAAGCCGCCCGGGAAATCCCCCAAGCCATCACCCTGCGGCGCAGCAAGGGCTCCGACATCTTGGGAGCCTGCGGCCAGTTGGCGGCGCGGAACAAAGAAGCATAGGAGCTTTGCATGAACAAGATCGAAACCATTGCCAGAAAACTGTTTGGAGACAACCCGCCCTGCCGCTGCGGAGGCGGACATCAGATCTGCCTCGGCTGCGCCGTTTGCCGCGCCGGTATGCCGGACATGATCTTCGATCCTGCCCAGGGAATCGCCTCCATCATCGACGCCACGCTGCTCAAAGCCGACGCCACCCAGGAAGAGGTGAACGCCCTTTGCGACCTCGCCAACGATTACAAATGCGCCTCCGTCTGCGTCAACTCCCACTTTTCCCACCCCTTGCAGTTGCGGCTTTCATCCTCTGTCAAATCATGCACGGTCATCAATTTCCCCCTCGGCGCGGGCTACATGTATGCCGTGGTGGCGGAAGCCATGGCGGTGATCAACACCGGCATCGAAGAACTGGATATGGTCCAGAACCTCTCCGCTGTCAAAAACGGCCAGCCCAACCTCTCCTATGATCTGATCAGATCGGTGGCTGAACTTTGCCGTGCCAACAAAGTGTTGCTCAAAGTGATACTGGAAACCTGCTACCTGAGCGAGGAGGAGATCATCACCTGCTGCCTCTACGCCAAGAAGGCGGGAGCGGAGTTTGTGAAGACCTCCACCGGTTTCGGCAGCGCCGGCGCAAGCGTGGAAAACGTGCGCCTGATGCGTGAGACTGTGGGCCCCAAGCTGGGAGTCAAGGCTTCCGGCGGCATCCGCACCCGCGAACAGGCTTTGCAGATGATCGCTGCCGGGGCCAACCGGATCGGCGCCAGCGCCGTCAAAGCGCTGGTTTAGGCGGTCAGAATGCTGCAAGTGCGTCTGGCCGGATACAACGTGGACAGCTCCCTGCTGAGCAGCCTGGACAACCCCGCCGCAACCCCCGAAACCATCTCCGCCGCCTACGCCCGCGTCAGCCGCAGCCCCAAAACTGTGACTGAACTGCGTTCCGACGCCCTGCGGGAGATCAACAAGGCACGGCGCTCCAACCAAAACATCATCTTTGAGATGGGGCACGCCTCGATCGCCGAGCACGCGGTCTTCAATTTTGATATTATCGGCATTTCCCGCCTGCTGGCGGAAACCGTTGAATCCATCCGGCTGGCTTCCTTCACCGAAAAATCACAGCGCTATGTGACCTTCACCCAAGCCTGGGTGTTACCCGCAGAACTGGACTCGCGGCCCGAACTGCGCGACCGCTATGAGGCTTTGATGGATGCCCTCTTTACGGAATACCAGCGGAGCTTTGAAGCCCTGGTAAAACATCATCGCGCCAAGCACCCCGAACTGTCCGAAACAGAACTGGAATGCAAGGCCAAGGAAGACGCCCGCTATATCCTCCCCCTGGCCACCCAGACCCAATTGGGGCTTACCATCAACGCCCGCAGCCTGGAAAACCTGCTCCGCCGCCTGGACGCCCATCCCCTCCAGGAAGCGCGGGAGCTTTACCATGCCTTGCTGGAGGATGTGCGCAAGATTTGCCCCTCGCTAATCCGCCATGCCAGCAAGGATGATTTTCATGGCAACTTCAAGCTGCCGCACGTGTCACTTCTGGAGGATGGCTTCGACATCGAAGAAACGGTGCGGATGATAACTGTTCCCTCCGATCCGGACAATCGCATCCTGGCCGCCCTGCTCTATGAGCGGAGCCAGGGCGATTATGCCGCCTGTCTGGAGTATGTCCGTTCCCTGGATGCTGAGGCCAAGGCGGAGCTTTACCGCCGGATTTTTGCCGGAATCAAGCCCTGGAGCAAGCTGCCCCGCGCTTTTGAACTGGCGGAATTCACCTTCGAGCTAAAAATGTCCGAAAGCTGCTGGGCGCAGTTCAAACGCCACCGCATCGGCACCTTTGTCAAACAGGCTTTCCCTTACGATGAAACCTATCTCCTGCCCGGGCCAATCATCTCTATCAGGCGCAGGAAACACTGGAGCAGATTGCAGGATATGAGTTTTGATTTGATAACGCAGCTTGCCAACATCAATCTGGCTCTGGCTGCCTACGTCCGCACCAATGCCGACAAGGTGAAAGTGCTGGCCAGGATGAACTTGCGCGAACTATACCACTTCACCCGCCTCCGCAGCGACGAGCATGCCCAATGGGAGATTCGCAAGCTTTCCAAACTGATGACCCGCCATATCCAAAAAGTAGCACCCCTCAGCGCCAGTTACCTCTGCGGAAAAAGCGAGCTTGTGGAGAGCAAAAGGGACTAATCACAAAGCACACCAGACCCTAAAGCCGTGTCATTCCGGGCTTGGCCAGGGATCCAGTACACAGGGGTGGCAAAGTCCGTTTGCCACAGAGACCGGAGGTCTCTCCCAAACAGGCAACTCCGTTGCCTCTGCCGAACAGACTTCCGCAGCCCTTAGATTATCTGCGTGAACCACTTGACCCGGGATCCCGTCTTTTAAGGATTTTCCTACCAGTGTTCATCCACGACTAAATCCAGCCAACCCAATGCTGTAAAAACAG